>JANWKA010000064.1 GCA_025451655.1 Chitinophagaceae bacterium
AGAAGGATTTATGGGTTCATTCTTTTCAGGGATCCTCCCGATACGCCCTGAACCCTTCCGTTGCAGGTATCGGAAATCACCTGCATGGATAGGGAATCCGGCCCGTAAAAGGTCAGCTGATACGAGCCCCAGTATCCCTGCCCGCATCCTTCATCGGAATCGCTGATCATTAAGGTATCCTCCGATTGTTTGAAATTGCCCCAGTGGACCGAGTCCCCGCTGTCCGCAGAGGTGACTTTAAAGATCCCGTTCTGGTTAAAATTGATAAAAGCCTGGGCTTCCCCGTTTGACATCCAACCCCAACGCCCGACGATGCTGGGAGCTGGAGCTTTGAAGGATATCAGGATGAGGGTAATCAGGATGGCCGCTGGCGCGGCCCGCAGTGAAGTTTTCATGATAACTGGTTTTTGGGGTTAAGGAAAATGGATCTTCATCCAAGATAAGCAATCCCGGCTGGATCCTGTCAGGCACCCACCAGAGTCCGCAGGAGGGCAACACAGTCAAATACTTCCTCAAAGCGGTTATACAGGGGGGCAGGGGCCATCCGGATCACCCCGGGTTTGCGAAAATCGCTGACGATCCCCGCTTCTGCCAGACGGCGGTGGAGATCCGCGGCAGGTTCTCCAAACCAGAGGGAAAGCTGGGCTCCCCTGCTCATAGGGTCCGGACCGGTGATGATTTCAGGGGCGGAGGGTCCCATTTCCCGGAGGAGGAATTCCAGGTACCCGGTAAGGAGGATGCTTTTATTCCGGATCATTTGCATGGAAGTCCTGCCGAATATTTCCAGGGAAGACCGGATTGCCACCATATTGAACACGGGCGGGGTGCTCGTCTGCCATCCCCCTGCACCTGCCTGGGGTTCAAATTCCTTTTTCATGTCAAAACGCGTCTTTTCTTCATTCCCCCACCAGCCGGCCAGACGCATCCTTTTTCGGTCCCTGGAGATCCGTTCATGGAGGAAGGCGCCTCCCACGGACCCGGGACCCCCATTGAGGTATTTGTAGGAGCACCATACCGCGAAATCCACATCCCAGTCATGGAGGCGGAGGGGCAAATTGCCCACCGCATGGGCCAGGTCGAACCCTGCCAGAGCGCCCGCCCTGTGGGCTTCTGCGGTAATGGCCTCGATATCGAAAAGCTGGCCGGTATAATAGTTCACCCCACCGGTCAGCACCACAGAAATGGTGTCCCCGTATTGCCGGATCGCCTTCGTAATATCCTCCAGGCGGACTAAATATTCGCCCTCTCTTGGACCGATCTCAATCAGGCCATCAGCCGGGTCGATCCCGTGGAATTTCAACTGGGTCTCTACGGCATATTGATCGCTGGGGAAGGCTCCGGCCTCCACGAGAATCCGGTACCGTTTTCCATCAGGGCGGTATAAGGAGCAAAGCAGGAAATGAAGGTTCGCCGTAAGGGCATTCATGACCGCGACTTCCTTTGGATTCGCGCCCACAATTTCCGCCAGGCGATCGGCAATCTCCCGGGGGTAGTCCACCCAGGGCGCCCTGGGTTTATGAAATCCGTCGATGCCGTAAAATTTCCAGTCCTCCAGCTCCCTCAACAGATCTTCCTGAACGGATTTTGGCTGGAGTCCCAGGGAATTGCCACAAAAATAAATTTGGGGCTTTTCGGCGGATCCGGGCTGGTGAAATTCCTCGCGGAAAAAACGCATGGGATCTTCGGCATCCATTCTCCGGGCAAATTCCACTGTGTTTTCCATACTGATTCGTTTATTTATACGAATTTTAAAATTTATCGTATGATCAGACGAAGCATTCAGGAATAAACAACTGCAACCCCGACTGCCAGGGCAATACCAATGCTCAGCAGGGTTCCGATCACCAGGTATTCCGTTTTGATTTCAGGCCGGTCCTTTTCATTGAACCGGATGATCCCCTTGGCGGCGATGAGCAGGGCAATGGCATCATATTGCCCCTGAAGGACCAGGACCAGGACGATCATCCGCTCAATAATCCCGATCCATTGTCCTGCGTGAGCCAGGCTATCCGGGTGCGGGACAATATCCTTTCTCCATCTTTCCGTCATTTTACCGATCAGGAACCCGCAGGGACTGGTCAGCAGGATCACTGCAAAAACCAGTTTCCACAAATGGAGGTCCCTGGAAATCCCGGTCCAAAACTTCCCGATTTCCGGAACCGGGACAAAAAGAACGATAAAACAGGCAGCGATCACCAGGAAATGGAAAAACTGATCGGCTAAAAAATATCCCAGGGTCCTGGGCCGGAAGGATTTCCACCCATCGATCAGGATATGAGAGCCCAGGATGATCAGGGCAACCAGCCAATAGGCTGTTCCGATCAGGATCCAGGCCACAAGGCCCGTGATGGCTCCATGGACATATAATTGCCAGGACCGGAAATGGCGCTCGTTGCGGGCACGGATCCAGGGAGCAGGCTGCAGCACAAAATCGGTCAACAGGTGGGCGATCAGAAGCCGGAGCAGCCAGATTTCAGGGGTTTCCATTCGGGGATTTTTGAGTCTGGTTTTCAGGCCAAATCTGTTCGTATTCTTCCAGGAGCATTTCGATCTCGGACCAGCCGGATGATTGAACATGCTGGCTGATGGTGGCCTGTGATTTATGCAACTGTTCAGCCGCCTCCACCTGGGTTTTCCCTTCCAGGAGCACTGCGATCACTTCGGCCTGCTTGGCCGTCAGGCGGGCCAAAAGATAATCCATAAATGAGCCAATAACCCTGAGGACGGGATTTTGGGAAGGATTCCCTGATTGCAGGACCAGGTGTTGTTCTGATTTGAGGATCCGGTCCAGGTTCCTTCCCGAAATCGTGAATGCTTCCCCGGTAGCGGTCCGGAGCGATTCCACCGGTTCGTCCACCTTCCCGATGCCGATGCTGGCCCGGAGATCGGTGCGGATTTCGGGATCGGGGGCCCGGTAGTTCAGGGCGATGAGCCGCAACCTCAGGGTTAACCTCAGGCCTTCTCCGGGTTTTTCCAGATAGACGCTGAAACTGTCCCCCCGGTAGAAATCAAAACGAAATAAAGAAAGGAGCGAAGCAATTTTCCCGATCAATTGCTGCTGGAGTTCCCGGCCCAGGCCGGTGAACTGGACCACATCTGCGGTGATAACGGCCCGGATCGGTTGCAAGGGTCGGAGGTTGACTTAATGAATATTATAGTATAAATATACGAATATTATTATTTATAGTCATAAAACCCGATAAATTAATAAAATCCGGGAAGGTCCCTGTATCCCGGATCCCCTGCGGGGGGAGGGTGATCCTCCCGCCCCGCAGGGTGTTTTCAGTTTCAATCCTCCAGCGAAATCCGGGTCCCGATTCCGGGGAGTTCAATGGGCTTTGGCCTCCGCAGCCGGGCAAGCCAGTAGATCAACCGGAGCAGGAGGAACAGGGGGAAAACGATTGCGGTATAAGCGATCCACTTCCCCCCGTAAAATGATTCCATCGGCCTGAGCTGAACCATGATCAGGTACATGCAGGGCACCAGGATCAGGGTCAGGAAGGTGGCGAATGACAATCCGAAAATCATCGCCCAGCAAAGGGGAGCCCAAAACACCGCACTGTCCCCGCCGAAGAAAATATGCGGGTTGAACTGGGTGAACAGGGTCACGAAGTTGATATTCATCCCGAAGGCCAGGGGCAGCAATCCCAGGATCGTAGCGGTAGCGGTCAGGATCACCGGGGTCATCCTCGTTTTCCCTGCTTCGATCAGGGCTTCCTTCAGTTCCATCCCCTGCCCCAGCATCAGGTCGGTGAACTCCACCAGGAGGATACCGTTGCGGACCACGATCCCGGCCAGCGCGACCAGCCCGACGCCGGACATCACAATGGACATGTCCATCTTGAATATCGCCACACCGAGCAACACCCCGATGATGCTGAAGAGCACTTCACTCAGGATGATCAGGGTTTTTGCCACGGAATTGAACAGGGAGATCAGGATGACAAAGATCAGCCCGATGGAAACCATCATGGCCGTGCTCAGGAAGTTCATGGTATCCTGCTGGTCCTGCTGGTCCCCTCCCATCTTTGCGGATATGCCCTCCGGAAACTGGAAACTGGCGACGGCGCCGGCAATGTTTTTCACCACATCGTTGGGGTTATAGCCATTCAGCACATTGGAGGAGAGGGAAATGATCCGTTTCTCATTCTTCCTCCGGATCCCGCCATAGGTGTTGGCATAGTGGATGTCTGCAAAAGCCGAAAGCGGAACCTGCCGGATAGCTCCGCCCATGGCCATATCCCGGTAGGTAGTGGTGAGCCCACGGAGCAGGTCGATATTGTTGCGCTGATCCTCCCGGACCCGGACATCGATGGGATAATCGTCATCGGCCTCAGGGTCCCTGAACCGGCTGATTTCCAGCCCGAAGATCGCGGTCCGGATATCCTGTCCGAGCTGGCCGGTGGAAATTCCTTCCCGGTTAGCCCTTTCCCTGTCGATATCGAAAACCAGCTCGGGCTTATTGTTGTCGAAATCGCTGCGGAGTTCCTCGATCCCCCCGATATGCTGGGCCTGGATATACCGGAGCAGGCCCTGGGAGGCGCTGATCAGCGAGTCCAGGTTGTCCCCGGTGATCTCGACCACGATCGGCTTGGGAAGGGGCGGTCCGCTGGCTTCCTGGTCCACGGTGATCTGGGTGCCTGGTATGCCTTTGACCGCCTCCCGGATCTCATCCAGGTATTTCTGGGTGGAAACGCCATGTCTTTTATCGAACTGGACAAAGGACACGGTGACCTTTCCCTTCTGGGACTGGGTTCCGAATGCGTCGTCCGAATTGGGATCCGCGGCCCCGACGGCGACATTGGCAATGACCGAGGTGACGATCGGGTTGGTCTTATGCCTTGCATAATCGATCCCCAGGACGCTATCCACCCGCTGTTCCACGATCCCGAGGACCTGGTTGGTATAGGCCTGGTCCGTTCCGATGGGAAGGTTCAGGTAGACATAGACAAAATTGGGATTGGCGCTCGGGAAGAAAACCACCTTGGGTCCCCGGGCACCGAAAAACATAAAGGAAAAAAAGAACAACACGATGGTTCCCGTCAGAATCCAGCCCGGCGCCCGGAGAGAGCGGGCCAACATCCTGCCATAGCTCCGCTGGAACCTGGGCCAGGTACGGGTCTGGAACCTGCGGACCAGCCGGTTCAGGAGGTATTTGTTGAGCAGGAACAGCCCCAGGATCACCAGGGTGAAATTGCCCGGACCCGGAGCCCCGGAGAGATGGAAAAGGACAGCCAGGGCCAGGAAGATGACAATCATGATCCTGTTTCCCTTGCTCAGGCTGGGCTTGGCTCCCTCATCCTTATGGGGCTTCATGAAGTCGGTTGCGAAAACCGGGTTGATGATATAGGCCACGAAGAGAGAAGCCAGCAGGGTGATGATCAGGGTGATGGGAAGGAAAAACATGAAGGATCCGACCACCCCTTTCCAGAAAGCAAGCGGCACAAAGGGAGCGAGGGTGGTGAGGGTTCCCGCCAGCACGGGAAGGAAGACTTCCCCCGTGGCGACCTTGGCTGCCTGCCTGATGGGCATGGCGCCGTTGTTATAGATCCGGTGGGTGTTCTCGATGACAACAATGGCATCATCCACGACGATCCCAAGGGCCAGCAGGAAGGAGAACATCACGATCATGTTCATGGAAAATCCGATCCCCGGAAGGATCATGAAAGCCATGAACATGGAAAGGGGTACCGAAAGGGCCACGAACAAGGCGTTGGTCACCCCCATGAAAAACATCAGGATCAGGGTGACCAGGATAAAGCCGATGATGATGGTATTGATCAGGTCGTGAAGGGTGCTGCTGGTCAGGTCCGACTGGTCCCCGGTGATCACGATCTTCAGGTCCTTGGGAAAAATATGCTGCTGCATGTCCTGAACTGCCTGGCGGACATCGGCCGAAGCCTGCAGCAGGTTAGCCCCGCTCCGCTTGACCACGTTGAGGGTAATGACGTTTTTCCCGTCCAGGCGGGCATAGCTCTCCTGCTCCTTGAAGGTATCCACCACCTGGGCGATATCATGGAGGTAAACATCCCCTCCGGTGGGGGTGCGGATGACCAGGTTTGCGATCTGGCTGGCATTGCGGAACTCCTCCTTGATGTCCACGTCCCGCTGCTCGCCATCCATCTTGACGTATCCGCCCGTAATGGTATGGTTCTCGTTACCCACCGCGTTCTGGATATCCCCGAAGCTGATCTTGGCGGCGTTCATCTTGTTCATGTCCACGTTGATCTGGACTTCCCGGTCCAGGGCACCCACCTCGTCCACCCGGTTGATCTCCCGGAGCCCTTCGATCCGGTCCTTGAGATCGTCGGCGTATTTTTTGAGCTTCTTCAGGTCATAATCCCCCGAAATATTCACATACAGGATGGGCAGGTCCGACAGGTTGATGTCCTGTACATCGGGTTCCTGGGGAAGATCCTTGGGAAATGTGGTGGAGGATCTGGCCTTGTCCACGGCATCCTTGACATCCTGTTTGGCGAGCGCGATGTCCACTCCGGTGTTGAACTCCACCTTGACCAGGGAAAAATCCTGGAAGGAATTGCTGGTGATGTCCTTGACTCCCTTGATGGATTTACACTGCTTTTCGATCTCTTTGGTCACCAGTTTTTCCATGTTCTCCGGCGAAGTGCCGGGATATACCGTGGAAACATAAATTGTCGGAATGGTGATCTCCGGAAACTGCTCCTTGGGCATGCTGATATACGCAAAAAGCCCGACCAGGGTGATGATCATCGTGAAGATATACACGCTGGTCCTGTTGTCGATCGCCCAGCTGGACGGCCTGAACTCTTTGAACACATCTTTCATAAAAAAAAATTTGAAGGCTTTGTGGACTTCATACTTCCGGTTCAGTACTGGATCCGGTCTCCGTCATCCAGGTCCTGGTAGCCGGTCACAATCAGCTTTTCTCCCGGCTCCAGGCCGCTCGTCACTTCGGCATTGCCATTATAAGTCTGCCCGATGGTGACCTTAACCTTCCGGGCCACGCCGTTGCTGGCCAGAAATACATAATCCCCATCCTGGGCAATCTGGACCGGGTTGATGGGAACCACGATGGCATGGTGGTTCTCATAGCTCACGATCCGGATCACGGCCACCATATTGGGCTTGAACTGCGCTTCCCGGCCGTGCAGCAGGATTTCGATATCGAAAGACCGGCTGGAGGGGTCGATGACCTTCCCCACATAATCCAGCCGGGTATGCAGGGTATCGGAAGCATCCGGAAAGATCACGGTTACCGCATCGCCTTTGTGGACTTTGTCCGCAAAAGTTTCTCCAACCTGCCCCTTGACTTTCAGGTGATCGGTATTGACCACCCGGATGGAGGTGGGGCTGATCATCTGGCCCAGCCTGACATCGAACTGGTCCAGGGTGCCGCTGACCGGCGACCGGACCAGGTAAAGGTCCTGCTGGGATTTGGCAACGGCGATCTGCTGCTGGACGTTCTCCACGTTATTCTTCGCGGTGAGCAGCTGCACCTCGGTGCCGATGTTCTCGTCCCAAAGCTTTTGCTGACGCTGCTCCAGGTTCTGGAAATAGGAGAGCTGGGTCTGGAGCTGGGCGAGGTTTTCCTCAATCACCCGGTCGTCCAGCCTGGCGAGCACCTGCCCCTGGCTGACCTTCTGGCCCAGGGTCGCGTTGATCTGCGTGACCACCCCCTGCGCTTCGGGCACCACGTTCACATCCTCATCCGCATCCACCCGGCCCTGGATCTGGATATAATTACGGAAGACCGAAGTATCCAGGGTGGTTACAGCCACATCGGTGACCTTGGTGGTGCTGTCCTTTACGGGCTTTCCGGTTTGCGCTTCCAGGGTGTCGATCCTGGCCTGGATTTCCTTTTCCTGGCTTTGAAGGGCGGCCAACTGGGCCTGCTTGCTTTGGGGCTGGCAGGCCACCAGGAGGGTCAGCGCAGGCAGCATTAAAATCTTTCTTGTCATATGCTGATTTTAGATTGGGTCCTATTGAATTTTCCCATATGCTCTCTGGTAATCGATCTTGGCGATCATGGCATTATAGAGCGCGTTGAAATAATTGGTCTGCGCGGTCTTCAGGTCGTTTTCAGCTTCCACCACCTCCAGGTTGGAACCCACTCCGTCCTCGAACTTTTTCCTTGTGGTGTTGAACACTTCCCGGGACAACCTGAGATTGGCCTCCTGGGAGCTCACGGCCAGCAGGTCGTTGCGCAGGGAGGAGGCAGCCTGCTGCTGTTCCAGGTCGATGGATTCCTGCAGCCCTTCCAGGGCTACCTGGAACTTGTCCACGGTCAGCCGGGCTTCATCCACACGGCTTTTGCGCTCCCCGCCGGAGAAGATCGGCACATTCAGGTTCAGGCCGATGAACCCGTAACCATACCAGAACCGGTTAAAGCTCAGGTAATCGAAAGTTTCGCTTCCCCGGTTGGCACCACCCACGATATTCACATTCAGGGTGGGCAGGTAGGCCATCTTGTACCGTTTCAGGTTGTACTCGTTTTCCTTTTTCTCGGTCTGGAGCACGGAGTATTCGATACGCTGGTCATAAGTGAACCCGGCGCTGTCGGAAAGGTCACCCCGCACATCATCGAAGGTCAGGGTATCCGTGAGCCGGACCGGGGCAGTCATGGGCATCCCCATCTGGAATTTGAGCAACTGCTGGCCGAGCTCCAGGGCATTGCCGACAGCGATGATCTGGGTCTGCAGGTTGGTGAGCTGCACCGAGAGCCGGTCCTCATCGAGCTTCTCGGCGAAACCGTTCTTGTACATCTCGCTGGTCTGGTGAGCAGCCTCCTGCAAGGCCTGGAGATTTCCCTGGAGATCGGTAAGTTCCTCCCGGGTCACCAGCACATTGTAATAGGCCTTGGATACATTTACCCTGACGTCCCGCTCCGTCTCCTGGATGTTTTTGCGGGCCAGTTCCTCCACGGTTTTTTTAGCCTGGAGGGCCACCAGGACGGATCCGTCGAAAATGGTCTGGGTCAGGGAAATCGAACCGGCGGCATTATAGGGCAGACCGAACTCAAAAGGAGCAAGGGTGCCTTTGGGCGTTCTCCCGCTCAGGTCGAACATGGAAACATCAATGAGCTGTTTCTGGACCACCACGTTGTCCGTAACATTTCCGGTGGCGCTGATCTGGGGAAGGGCAGAACCGGTGATCTCCCGGTTCTGGGCATCGGAGATCTGCTGGTCGAGCCGGACGCTTTTCACCGAGGGCTGGTGCTTCAGGGCATAGTCGATGCAATCTTTCAGTGAAAGATCCAGCGGGCCCTGAGCCAGGGCCCATGAAGGGATAGCCCCTCCGAGGAAAAGAATGAAAATGGACCGGGTTATCCTGGACTTCATACAATTAAAGGTTTTGGAGGTATTTCTTTTGGTATTGTCCAATCAGGGTGTATCCCTTCAGGGTCGCCACCCCGTACAGGAAATGTTCCATCAGCCGCAGATGCACCTTCCCCATTTCAAAATGGTCCCTGGGGAAAAGATCCGGCCTGAAGCACATCATGGAGGTCTCCATGCGGTATACGGAAAGCAGGTCCACATCAATGTCCGGCCGGTACAGGCCCTGGCTGACCCCGGAGATCAGGTTGGCCCGGATCATCGGGATCAGGTATTCGTCCCGGTGGTTTTGGAAATGCCGGTAGGCTTCCGTGTGGAATTTGGACATTTCCAGGAGGAATACGGGATTGGTATTCCGGAAAAGCCCGTCCAGGTAACGCATGCAGAGGATCATTTCCTCCATCGCGTCTCCTGCCGCTTCCCGGATCTTTTCGCATTCCCTTCGAACGGTGACCATCCGGGTCAAAATGGCAGTGCTCACCAGTTCTTCCTTATCCTCAAAATGGGCATAAAGGGTTTTTTTGGATACCCCCAGATGGCCTGCGATATCATCCATCGTGATTGCCCGGAATCCATATTGACGGAATAGGAGGAATGCATCTTCCACGATCCGGTCTGACAAATCCACTGACCTCAGTTGTTGCTCCATGACTTGTTTCAAAGTGGGCGCAAACCTATGGAAACTATCTTAATTCCTAAAGTTTCCAGCATAAATTTTCAGGTATATCCGCCACTTTGGCCGCAAAACTATTTGAGGGGAGAGGTCCAGGCAACGGACTTTAGACGGAAGGGGTGATTTTTACGGTAAATGGCCCGGATCCGGTTGCTAAAAGGCAAAAAGCCTGGTCCGCATGGAGCGGACCAGGCTTGGTCTCAGGACCTTGGTGGTTCCTGGGCGGGGGTGGAAGCTGGAGCGGAGGAACTGGTATCCCACCAGCTCGGGCCTTTTCCGCAACGGGCCTGCATGTTGGCCTTGAATTCCTCTCTTTCCCCGGGGGTCATGGCCTCCCATTTTTTCCTCCAGTGGCGTTTCCAGTCCCTGCCCCTGCCCCTCCAGCCGCCTCCTGAGAATCCATGAAAGAGGATCTTGGTCAGGACCAGCAATCCCAGGGCCTGCCAGAAGGTGATCAGGGGGCCATGGAAGAGATCGGGGATGAGGTGGTTCCAGAGAATCATTACGAAATACGAGAACAGGGCCACGACGGCAGCCACGACGACGATGATGACCGGGGCTTTAACCCAGCCACTTTTATGCATCCAGCCCCTTCGGGACCAGGGTGATTCGGAGTTCATATCCTAGTTTTTAAATGAGTTATCAAATTGGTTTTCATGGTTTTCATCAGGACAACAAGTCTTCATAAAGGTCCCGGAGCCGGTCCCGGAGATATAAAACGGCATATCTTTTCCTGGAAAGCAGGGTGGGCACCGGTTCCCCCGTGATCCCGGCAATCTCCCGGAAACTTTTTCCTTCCAGCTCATGCAGGACAAAGACCTCCTTCTGGTTCGCGGGCAATTCGTCGAGGGCTTCGTTCAATTCTGTCCAGATGGTCATGTTCATGAACTGGTCCTCGGGGCTGGCGGAAGGGTCTGCCAGTAAGCCGGCCAGCAGGTAGGGACCCGGGGCATCTTCGTCATCTCCCCCGGCCTGTTGGGTTTCCAGGGGAACGGGCTTTCGTTTGCGGTACCAGTCGATGATGCGGTTCCCCGCCACCCGGTACAGCCAGGCAGCCGCCGTCCGGATGGGCTCCTCCCGCATGGCCGACACGAACTGGAGCAAGGTGTCCTGCAGGATGTCCTCCGCGTCCGGGGAACTATCCACCCTTCGGGCAATGTACTTCCGGAGCCGGTGGATTTCGGATCCAACCGCCTGGCCGATCGCCTCGTTTTGCGACTCCCTGGTCATGTCCCTGATTGAAAGCGTCTGCTCCATCCGCCCGGCATTTACCTTCCGGTATACCCCTTATGACGGATGAGCGGATATTATATTTTAACCATGGCCAGGCGATGCCCCCCTTCGGGATGCCTTATCTTTGGGGCTCAATCTGTTCCTTATGAAAAAAAGATTTACCCTGAGCAGTATCGCCAGGCATTTTTTCCAGGGGGTGCTGCTGCTTGCCCCCATCTTTTTCACGGGTTATGTGATCTACTGGCTGTTCACCAAGATGGATAACCTGGTCCGGATTTATATCCCCCATGTCGGCATCGTTCCCGGGATCGGGTTCCTGGTCATCCTGGTCGGGGTGACGGTTGTCGGATACCTGTCCAGCCCCTTTTTGGCCGGACGCCTGTTTGACCTGTTCGATTTCGTCCTGGAAAGAACCCCGGTCATCAAATATATTTATGGTTCCACCAAGGATGTGTTCAGTGCCTTTATCGGGGAAAAACGAAAATTCGACCACCCCGTATTGGTGCACACCTATTCCAACGATGTCTGGGAAGTCGGGTTCATCACCCAGAATGACCTCAGGTCATTCGGACTGATCGGGATGGTAGCGGTCTATTTGCCCTCTTCCTACGCCATCAGCGGAAAAGTGGTGCTGGTTTCCAGGGACAAGGTGCTTCCCCTTTCCGGCATCAGTTCCGGCGACGCCATGAAGTTCGCGGTTTCCGGCGGGATGACGGGAATTAGCTCTTTATAAGTGGATATTATCCCCATTCATAAATGAATTGGAAAAAATGTAAAAATCAGCAGGACAAGGGGAAAAACTGCGAAACTATATTACATTTGTTTTTCACACCGGCCCATTCCGGAACCATTGTTTGCATCACCACCCGGGCACCCCTGCCAGGGTACTATCCTTGTGATCCTTATTGCATCCTATTAAAGCATCCCTAATGAAAGTCCATAATTTCAATTCAGGGCCTTCCATTTTGCCGAATGAGGTGTTATACAAGGCGAGCAAGGCTGTCATCGACCTGGAAGGCTGTGGCATGTCCATCCTGGAGATCTCCCACCGGAGCGACATGTTTCGCAAAATCCTGGAAGAGACCCGGACTTCTGTAAGACAACTGCTCCAGCTGGACGAAGACTTTGAAGTGCTTTTGCTCCATGGCGGGGCAAGCACCCAGTTCATGCAGGTGCCCTATAACCTGCTGGACCGCCACATGCCGGCTGCCTATGCCGACACCGGTGTCTGGTCCTCCAAGGCCATTAGGGAAGCGAGGCTTTTCGGACCGGTGGAAGTCGTGTGCAGTTCGAAAGACTCCCACTACACCGGGATCCCCAAAAAGTTCAGCATTCCGGCGAAGTCAAGGTATTTCCATATCACCACCAACAACACCATTTACGGGACCCAATGGCATAAATTTCCGGAGACCCGGGTCCCGGTTGTCGCCGACATGAGCAGCGATATCTTCAGCCGCAAGCTGAACTTCAACTATTTTTCCCTGATCTACGCGGGAGCCCAGAAGAACCTGGGGCCAGCCGGGATGACCCTTGTGGCGGTACGCAAAAGCATCCTGGGAAAGATCAGCCGCAAGCTTCCTTCCATGATGGACTACCAGGTCCATATCGAAAACGGGTCGCTCTTCAATACCCCCCCGGTTTTCGCCATTTACATTTCCATGCTCACCCTCCGCTGGCTGAAACAGCAAGGCGGCATCGCCGCGATTGAAAAGATCAACCAGAAAAAATCCGATCTCCTGTACCAGGAGATCGACAGCAACCCCCTGTTCCGGGGCACGGTGGCCAAAGAAGACCGCAGCAGGATGAATGTCTGCTTCGTCATCCGCGATCCGGCACTCGAAAATGAATTCCTGGAATTCTGCAAAGGGGAAGATATCGCGGGCATCAAAGGTCACCGGACCACCGGGGGGTTCCGGGTATCCCTGTACAACGCGATGCCCCTGGACAGCGTGGAATTCCTGGTGGAATCCATGCGGTTTTTCGCTTCCAGAAAGGGATGATCCTCCGCCCCTTTTCCGGTTTTTCACCATCCGGTCGTATTTTTGACTTTCTGCATTCCCGCTAGCTATGGCAGTGATCAAACCTTTCCGGGCCCTCAGGCCTCCCGCGGACTTTGCAAGGGCAGTGGCCTCAAGACCCTATGATGTCCTCAGCTCAGCCGAGGCCCGGGCAGAGGCCTCCGGCAATCCCCGCAGTTTTTACCATATTTCAAAGGCCGAAATTGACCTGGCCGAATCGGAGGACCCCCATGGCCCCGCCGTTTACGATAAGGCTGCCGAGAACCTGCGGCAGTTCATGCGGGAGGGCATTTTGAAACTGGAAGACCAGGAATGCTATTATATCTATGAGCTCACCATGGACGGCAAAAGCCAGACAGGCCTGGGGGCCCTGTCCTGGCTCCGCGATTATGAACAGGATAAAATCAGGAAGCACGAACAGACCCGCCCGGACAAGGAATTGGACCGGGTCAATCATATCCGTTCCACCGGGGCCCAGACGGGCAATGTATTCCTGGCGATGCCCGACCTGGAGGAACTTTCCACCCTGATGGAGCAATGGAAGGATAGCCACCTCCCCGAATATGATTTTGAGGCCCCGGACGGCATCGGCCACCGGCTTTGGGTAATCGGTGACCAAACCACCATCGCCCGGATCACGGAGCTTTTCGCAGAAAAGGTCCCCCATACCTATATTGCCGATGGGCATCACCGGGCCGCGTCGGCATTTCGGGTCCTGAAGGATATCGAATCAAAGGGTGGGTTGAAAGGCCCCGATGACCCGGCTACCTATTTCCTGACCACGATTTTTCCGGCAAGCCAGCTCCGGATCCTGGATTATAACCGCCTGGTCCGGGACCTGAACGGACTGGGCAGGGACTCATTTCTATCCCGCCTTTACGCCCAATTCAACCTCCGGAAAACCGGGAAGGAGCCCTGCCGTCCCCAAAAGCCTCATGAATTCGGGATGTACCTGGAAGGTTCATGGTATTGCCTGCAGGCCCATGAGGGGATCTGGCAGCAAAACCCGATCGGCGAGCTGGATATTACCATCCTCCATGACCAGATCCTGGAACCCATCCTGGAAATCGGGGATGCACGTACCGATCCGAGGGTGGAATTCATGGGCGGGATCAGGGGCCTCGATGCATTGGCCCAAAGGGTGGACCGGGGCGAAATGAAAATCGCCTTTGCTTTATACCCGGTGACGATCCCACAGCTTTTCGCTGTCGCGGACACCGGCCAGATCATGCCTCCAAAATCCACCTGGTTCGAGCCCAAACTGCGGGACGGGCTTTTGACCTACCTCATCCGCTGAACCTGGGTTACCCCTGAATTTCATTAAATTCGCAGGACCCATGGCGCAACGCCTTTCCATCGCCCCGACCCGGGTCCTGCTGCCCCTCCTGCTCTGCTGGGCCATAACCCGACCCTGCCAGGGACAGACCGACAGCCAGGTTCCGGGAAGTGATCTTTTCAATACGGCCCGGACCTTCATCAAGACCGGGGATTACTCCAATGCCGTATTGGTCCTCAACCAGGCCGTCCAGGCCGATCCCAATAACCTGGAATACCTCCAGGAACTGGCTTACGCCGAATACCTCCGCCAGGATTACGGAAACGCTTACCGGCTGATTCACCAGCTTCTGGACCGGGATGACGCTGGTGAACAGACCTATCAGATCGCCGGGGACATTTACCAGGCCCGCAACGACTTCAACGGGGCGAATAAGGTTTATGAGAAGGGTCTGAAGAAATTTCCGGAGAGCGGGGAGCTCAACAATGACCTGGGCAGCCTGCTCTACAAGGAGAAGAAATACCAGGAAGCGCTCCGAACCTGGGTGAACGGCATCATGGTGGACCCCTCCTTCGCAGGCAATTATTATAATGCCGCCCGGATGTATTATTACAGCAAGGACAAGGTCTGGTCGCTCATTTACGGTGAAATCTTCGTCAACCTGGAAAGCTTCAGCAGCCGCACCGCTGAAATGCGGGGGATCCTCCTGGCTTCCTATAAAAAACTGTTCGACAATCCCCAGCTGCTGACCAGCGGGCTTGATGTTTCGGGCCCGGAATCCAGGGACAATTCCGCCTCCGAGATGGATTTCCGGACTGCCTTTCTCGAAACCCTGACCCGTCAGGCAGGGGTGATCACCACCGGCATCACCACTGAGAACCTGATCATGCTCCGTACCCGGTTCCTGCTGGATTGGGAGTCCCGGTACATGGACCAGTTTCCATTTGCCCTGTTCAGCTACCAGCAAAAACTGCTTCGCCAGGGGCTGTTCGAAGCTTATAACCAATGGATTTTCGGCCCGGCTGCCAATGGACCAGCGTTCCGCAACTGGATGAACCTCCACAAAGACCGGTACGAGGAACTGAGCCAATATATGGGGGACCATCCCCTTAAACCGGTCCTGGACCAGGCTTATAATACCGGTAAAATCGTATTTGAGGAAAATGCGGCCTTCCAGCCCGCAGACCCTGAAAATAACTGAAACATGGCTGACCTCATCCACCTTCCCCTCATCGAAGAAGCGGTCCAGGCCTGCCTGGACCGGGGCTTTTACGCGCATTTCCCGGAAAGCCCAAAAGCCTATGGTGAAGAAGCCCCGGCCCAGGGGGAGGCTGGTTTCTTCCGGATGCTGGACAGGCCCTTTGACCTCATGCAGGAAAAGGAAGATGGCCTTGCTGGGGAGGAATCCTCCCCTTATACCGGAAAAGCCCTGGGCATCCAATATCCAACCTTTACTCCTGAAAAGCTGGTCAGCCGGGCAGAAGCAGCCCGACCGGCCTGGGCTTCCTCCCCCTTCGCCAGCAGGGCAGATTTCCTGGTGGAATCCCTGGAACGGATGAAGGCGTTGTTTTTCACGATCGCCCATGCCACCATGCACACCACGGGGCAGAGCTTCCTGATGAGTTTCCAGGCATCGGGCCCCCATGCGGCCGACCGGGCCCTGGAAGCCATCGCCATGGGTTATCACCAGCTCGGAATGTTCCCTTCCCGGGTGACCTGGGAAAAACCAGCCGGGAAATCCTCCATCCGTCTTCAAAAGACCTTCGTTCCGGTACCCCGTGGGGTCAGTCTTGCCATCGGTTGCTCGACCTTCCCGGTATGGAACACCCTGCCCGGGGTTTACGCCAGTCTGATCACGGGCAATCCCGTCATCGTGAAACCCCATCCTACTGCCATATTGCCCATCGCCCTCATCGTCCGGGAGATCCGCAAAACCCTGCAGGAACATGGCCACCATCCCGATATCTGCCAACTCGCTGTCGACACCAGGGAAAATCCCGTCACCAAATCCCTCTGCGAGCATCCGGATGTGAAACTGATCGATTTTACCGGGAGCAGCGCCTTCGGAGATTACGTGGAGTCCCTTCCGGGTAAAACCACTTTCACCGAAAAGGCCGGGATCAACGCGGTCATCCTGGACAGCGTGGAGGACCCGGCTCCGGTTTTCCAGAACCTCGCTTTTTCCCTGAGCCTCTATTCCGGTCAGATGTGCACGGCTCCCCAGAATATTTTTGTCCCTGAAACCGGAATCCCGACTTCCCGGGGCCAGCTCCGCTATGAGGAAATCCTCAGCATGCTCCGGGAAGCCCTGAAGACCCTTGCGCTCCATCCCAAAATGGGGGCGGGAACCCTGGGCGCCATTCAGAACCAGGCCACCCTGGACCGGGTGCGGAAGGCCAGGATCGAGGGGAAGCTGCTGACGGATGAAATCAGGGTGGCAAACCCCGATTATCCCGAAGCCAGGACCCTCAGCCCGGTGGTTCTGGAGGTGGGTGCGATCGACCGGCAACTGTTTGAGAAGGAATGGTTCGGCCCCGTGGCCCTGGTGGTGAAGACCCGGGATACCGACGAATCCCTGGACCTGGCCCGGAAACTGGCAGAAAGCCATGGAGCGATCACCTGTGCAGCCTATTCCCGGGACCTGGACACCATCCTGGCTATTGAAGAAACCATGAATGAGGTGTTCACCCCGGTTTCCTTTAATTTCACAGGTCCCGTCTGGATCAACCAGCATGCGGCATTTTCGGATTTTCATGTGACCGGGGGCAACCCCTCAGGCAATGCGAGCATCACCGACCCGGAATTCATCGACAAACGGTTCGTATGGGTGGGAAACCGGTACATGGATAACCCCCAGGCATGAGTCCGGGGCAACGATTTGACTGATCCTCCCCTTCATTTTTTGGTTGTAATTTGATACCTTTGGCCTGCTAAAAACAGGTCGATCTCATGATGAAAGATTATAATGACAAACCCTACACTCCGCCTTCCCGGCCCCTGTTTTTTGCACATCTTGCCTTCTACCTGATCGTCATGGCCATCCTCTGGACCCATTACTACACGTCCAATGTCAAGCTTCATGGGGGCGCCTATCCCTGGGAAGCCTGGTTCACGGGGTCCTGGTTCATTTTCCTGATGGGCCATTTCTGCAACACTTTCTTCGACTCCAACCTCCAAAACTCCGACAAACAATACCTCAAATACCTCGATGAAAGGGTGAATTAAGCCCCCGGCCTGATCTCCCAGGTCATTTCAAAAAGGAGAATTTCCGGGATTTGGTATATTTATAGGAGAGGCCCGACGACAGGACCAGGAATGGTCCGATGCCCCTGATCCAATCCCGCACCTGATGATTCCTCCCTCCCGTTTGTTCGACCTTCTGGATTACCAACTGGAACATTACCCCAAATCCGATATGCTTTCCTCAAAGGAAGGCGGGGTCTGGAAAAAACATTCCACCGCCGAAGTCAAGTCCCTGGTGGATCAACTCAGTTCAGGGCTTCTGAGGTTAGGGGTCAGTGGTAATGATCTTTCCCTTGATGGGAGGGACAAGGTGATCCTGATTTCGAAAAACCGACCGGAATGGATTATTACCGATCTGGCGGTTCAGCAGGTAGGGGCAGTGCTGGTCCCCATCTATCCCACAATCAATCCCCTGGAGCTGGAATTTATCCTGGCTGAGGTAGGAGCCAAATATGTGTTCGTAGGGGATGAGGCCCTGTACCACCAGATGATGGAGGTAGGAAATCAGGTGGCTGGAATCCGGGAGATCTTCACCTTTGATGGGGTGGCTGGAGCCCGGCATTACACCGAATTGCTCATCCAGCCCGATCCCCAGGAGGCGGAAAAGGTCCAGTCCATTAAAGACAGGATCCGGCCCGAAGACCTGGCTACCATCCTGTATACCTCCGGAACCACCGGAAATCCCAAGGGAGTCATGCTCAGCCACAACAACATCGTGAGCAATGTTCTGGCATCCATGAAGGTCCTGCCAGTTAATGAAAAGGACAAGGCCCTGAGCTTCCTTCCCCTGAACCACATTTTCGAAAGGATGATCACCTATGTCTATATCAATGCCGGGGTCTCCGTTTATTATGCGGTCAGCATGGACACCATCGCGGAGAACCTCAGGGAGATACAGCCGCAAATCTTCACTACCGTACCGAGGTTGCTGGAAAAGGTTTATGAGCGGATCATGGCCACGGGCCTTAAACTGAAAGGAATTAAGCGAAAAATATTTTTCTGGGCCATCCAGGTGGGAAAAAAGTACGAGGTCAACCATCATTTCGATCCCTGGTACCGGTTCCAGCTTAAAATAGTTAACAAACTGGTTTTCAGTAAATGGAGGGAAGCCCTGGGGGGCCACCTGAAATGCATTGTCACGGGATCCGCAGCCTGTCAGCTCAGGCTGCTCAAACTTTTTACCGCTGGGGGCATCCCGATTCTGGAGGGGTATGGTCTCACGGAAACTTCCCCGGTGATCACCGTGAGCCATCTCAACCATCCCGACTGGATGTTGGGATCCGTGGGAGTTGCCCTGGGAGGGGTCGAAATCAGGATTGCTGGGGACGGGGAGATCCTGACAAGGGGGCCCAATGTCATGATGGGATATTATAAGCGTCCTGACCTCACCCGGGAAGCTCTGGTCGACGGCTGGCTCCATACCGGGGATATCGGAGAATTAGTTGATGGAAGATTCCTGAAGATCACCGACCGGAAAAAAGAGTTGTTCAAGACCTCTGGGGGGAAATACGTGGCCCCGCAACCTATTGAAAACAAGATGAAGGAGTCTCCCTACATCGAACAGATCATGGTGGTAGGTGCAAACCGGAAATTTCCGGCGGCACTGATCGTTCCTTCTTTCCAGAACCTGGAGGACTGGGCCAAAAAAAGGAACCTGAACTACTCATCAATAGAATTTTTAATTCAGGCTCCTCAGGTCCGTGACCTGTTCCAGGCCATTGTGGAAAAATCCAACAAGTACTTCAATCATGTGGAGCAGGTGAAGAAGTTTGAAATCATTCCAATTGAATGGACCGTAGGCAACGGAGAACTCACTCCGACCCTGAAGCTCAAAAGAAAGGTCATCCTGGATAAATACCATGATCTCATCGAGAAAATTTACTCCTGAATGCAATTTGCCGGTAAGGGGACTTAAATTTACATTTGCAATCCATTAAAATATTTTCTGGTCCCGTAGTTCAATGGATAGAATAGAAGTTTCCTAAACTTTTGATACAGGTTCGATTCCTGTCGGGACTAC
>JANWKA010000065.1 GCA_025451655.1 Chitinophagaceae bacterium
GTTGCCTCCAGTGCCAGCCTGATCACCAATGCAGTCACACAAAAGGATGGCAGCCTTCCCATGGGGATGAACCCTTATACCCATTACCAGTTTGCCAACCGGGAGTTTTTCGCCAACTGCCTGGAATGGCTTGCAGGAAACCGGGCGATCCTGGCCTCAAGATCCAAGGAATTCAGGCTCAGGCTGCTGGACCATACCCGGGTCACCACCGAAAAGTTCCGGTGGCAACTGATCAACCTGGTCGTGCCCATCCTGGCCGTCCTGCTCATGGCCTTGTTATTGCAGGCCCTTCGCAGATACCGGTTCACCCGCTGATCCTGCCGCTTCCGGGGTAGCGGGAAATAAGCGAAATTCGCGGACGTTTCTTTCCCATGGCTTATACGATTGACCAGATCGGGCAGTTTGTCCGGGGCAAAATCCTCCAGAACCTACCCGGGGAGCCGGTGACCCACCTTCTTTTGGACAGCCGCAAGCTGACCTATCCGGGCAGTTCCATATTCATTGCTCTGGTCAGCGACCGGAGGGACGGGCACCAGTATATTCCCGAACTCTACCGCAGGGGACTGCGCAATTTCATCGTGAGCCTTCCACCGGTCATAGCGGATTTTCCCCTGGCGAATTTCATCCTGGTGCGCGATACCATGCAGGCCCTTCACCTGCTCACGGCCAGCCACCGCCAAAAATTCAAAATCCCGGTGATCGGGATCACGGGCAGCAACGGCAAAACCGTGGTGAAGGAATGGCTGTTCCAGCTTTTGCAGGAGGATTACCATATCGTGCGCAGCCCCAAAAGCTATAATTCCCAGATCGGAGTCCCCCTCTCCGTCTGGATGCTGAACCCTTCCCATACCCTGGCGATTTTCGAGGCCGGGATCTCCCAGCCGGGGGAAATGACCAACCTGGAAAAAATCATCCGGCCGGATATCGGCATCTTCACCAATATCGGCCAGGCGCATGACGAGGGGTTCCTGAATATCCGCCAGAAGATCAATGAAAAATTGTTCCTGTTCACCCATTCCCGGGTCCTGATCTATTGCCGGGATCACCAGGAGCTCAATGATTGCGTCCTGCAATTCCATAACCAGATGCGCAGTCCGGGGGATCCCCGCTCCCTGGAATTGCTGAGCTGGTCGGCCAAAACCGAAGCGGATCTCCAGGTTCATACGGTGGAGAAATCAGCCGGCCAAACCCTGATCGCCGCCACCTTCCGGAAAAAGCGCATGGAAATCCGGATTCCTTTCCTGGATGACGGGTCCATCGAAAACGCGATTCACTGCTGGTGCCTCATGCTTTATCTCGGGATAGATCCCTCCCGGATCGCTTCCAGGATGGAAAAGCTCGGCCGGGTCGCCATGAGGCTGGAACTCAAAGCCGCGATCAACCATTGCTCCCTGATCAATGACAGCTATAACTCCGACCTGGGTTCGCTGACCATCGCGCTGGATTTTCTGCAACAGCAGAAACAGCATCCCGCAAGGACCCTGATCCTGAGTGATATCCTGCAAAGCGGAAAACCGGAACCGGAGCTCTATGGGGAGGTGGCGGACCTGCTCCAGAAAAAAAAGGTCCACCGGCTGGTGGGAATCGGGCCTTCCATCACCGCCCAAAAAGCCCTTTTTGAAAAAAACGGCATCCTGCAGACCAGCTTCTATCCCGGCACTCCCGAATTCATCCGCGGGTTTTCCCCCGATCTTTTTCATGATGAGACCATCCTGCTCAAGGGAGCCCGGGTGTTCGAGTTCGAAAGGATCGGCAGGCTCCTCGAACAGAAGGCCCACCAGACGGTCCTGGAGATCAACCTCACTGCGCTCACGGACAACCTGGTCCAGTACCGGATGCTTCTGAAGCCTTCCACGAAGATCATGGTGATGGTCAAGGCCTTTTCCTATGGAAGCGGCAGCTTCGAGATCGCGAACCTCCTGCAGTTCCTCGGAGTGGATTACCTGGCTGTGGCATATGCCGACGAGGGGGTGGAACTCCGCAAGGCAGGCATCACCCTGCCCATCATGATCATGAACCCGGAGCCGGTAGCCTATCCGGCAATCATCAGCTGGAAACTGGAACCGGAGATCTATTCCCTGAACCAGGCCTCCCGTTTCCTCTCCGAATTAAAAAAATCCGGGGAGACAGGATTTCCGGTGCATATCAAGCTGGATACCGGCATGCACCGGCTCGGCTTCGACCCTTCGGAGGTCTCCGCTCTTTCCTCCCTGCTTCATGAAGATTCCCGGATCCGGGTGGCTTCCGTGTTCAGTCATCTTGCAGCATCCGAAGATCCGGAGCAGGACCGGTTCACGGAGGAGCAGGGCAACCTGTTCCTCCAGATGAGCCAGAGGCTGGCCCAGGGGATCGGTTATCCGGTGATCCGTCATATTTCCAACACTTCGGCGATTGAAAGACACCCGGACCTCCAGCTGGAAATGGTCCGACTGGGGATCGGAATCTACGGGATCGACCATGCCCGGGTCATACAGGACAGGCTCCGCAATGTGAGCACCCTGAAGACTACGGTGGCCCAGGTCAAAACGGTAGCGGCAGGAGAAACAGTGGGATATGGCCGCGGGGGAAAGCTGCTTCGGGATTCCCGGATCGCAACCGTGGGTATCGGATACGCAGACGGATATTCCCGGAGGCTGGGCAACGGGACAGGACATATGCTGGTTCAGGGAAATGCAGCCCCGGTGGTCGGCCAGGTCTGCATGGACATGACCATGCTGGATGTCACCGGGATCCCGGATGTGAAGGAGGGGGACGAAGTGCTGGTGTTCGGTGAGGACCTTCCACTCAGGCAGCTTGCCGAATGGGCCGGAACCATCCCCTACGAACTGCTCACCGGGATATCCCAAAGAGTTAAAAGAGTGTATTACGAGGAATGAGGGCAAGCCGCCCGGCCGGGAATCCCCCGGCGAAGGTGTTCGATGCGCGGATTATCTTTAGGAACCCGATCAAGGGCCCCTGTTTCATGATTTATTTCATCCTTCTTTCCTGCTTGCTGGCTGCAGCCTGCCTCTGGCTTGGGTTCAGGGTCCATGCTGATGCGGGGATCCGGGATTCCCTGGGGAAGATCACCGTGGATCACGAGATTGCCTCCCGGCTCCTCGGCGAACGGGAAATACAGCTCCAGCAGGCGCAGGCCCGCATATCCGTCAAGGAGGCAGCCATCCTGGAGCTCAGCTCCGGCCTGGCCCGTTCGGAATCCAGGCAGGAAGCCCTGGCTGCGGAATTAGCCGGCCGGGGCCAGGAAATGCAGCAGATCCGGGAGCAGTCCAGGCTGGAATTTGAGCAACTCGCCAACCGGATCCTCGAACAGAAATCCGAAAAGTTCACCAGGCAGAACCAGGAGAACCTGGACCGGCTTCTGAAGCCCCTCCAGGAACGGATCCGGGACTTTGAAAAAAAGGTGGAGGATACCTACCATTCTGAATCCCGGGAGCGCTTTTCCCTGCAACAGGAGGTGAAAAAGCTGGCGGACCTGAACCAGGCCATGGGCCAGGAAGCAGCCAATCTCACCCAGGCGCTGAAAGCCGATACCCGGACCCAGGGAAACTGGGGAGAAATGATCCTGGAACGGGTGCTGGAACTTTCCGGTCTGCTCCGGGAGGTCCATTACCAGGTCCAGCAATCCTCCGCCGACGAGGAAGGAAACCGCAAAAGGCCGGACGTGATCCTGCTGCTTCCTGATTCCAGGAAACTGATCATCGACAGCAAGGTTTCCCTGACTGCCTTCGAGGAGTATTGCAGCGCATCCACCGAAAGCGAAAGGCAACAGGCCCTGAAAGCGCACCTGGAGTCTGTCCGGCAGCATATCACCGGACTCTCCGCAAAGGATTACCCGGATCTCTACCCTTCCTTATCACCCGACTTCGTATTGCTGTTCATCCCCCTGGAGCCCGCCTACATGTTATCCCTCCAGCAGGACCAGGGCCTCTATGATTTTGCCTTCCGCAAAAACATCATCCTGGTCAGCGTATTCAACCTGCTGGCCACCCTCCGGCTGATCCATTCCATGTGGAGGCTGGACAGCCAGAACAAGCATGCGGAAGAGATCGTACTCCAGGGCACCCGCCTCTATGAGAAATTCGTGGGTTTTGCCGAGGATCTCAAAGCCATTGGAAAGGATCTGGACCAGGCCGGGGATCATTACCGGGACGCAATGTCCAAGCTCAGTGAGGGCAAAGGGAACCTGGTCCAGAAGGCCGAACAGATGAAGGCCCTGGGTCTGGATCCCAAAAAACATATACCGGGGGACCTGGTGGCCCGGTCCAGGGAATTTCAGGACCCCGGGGAGATCTGATTCATCTGCTCACCCGCCAAATCCAGATCGATTCATATGAAAAAGATTTTTATCCTTGCTGCTCTTTCCTGTTGCATGGTCCCGAGGGCCCTGGCCCAGGGAAACACCCCGGATCCGGTATTGCCTTCCTTTGTCCGTGACAGCATGGACGCCTATGTCCAGCGCGGACTGGCCGCCTGGAACCTGCCCGGGCTGGCGGTGGCCATAGTTTGGAATGGGAAGGTGGTCCTGATGAAAGGGTATGGGTACCGGTCCCTGAAGGACCGGAGCCCGGTGGACTCCAACACCCTTTTTATGATTGGCTCCAATACCAAGGCATTTACTGCGACCGTCCTGACGGATCTCGCCGAAGAAGGGAAGTTTTCCCTTGACGATAAGGTCACCCGGTGGATGCCCGAATTCCGGATGCAGGATTCTGTGACCACTGCCGATGCCCGCGTCAGGGACCTGCTGGGACACCACCTGGGGCTGGAAACCTTCCAGGGAGATTTCATGTACTGGACTTCGAACTTGTCCCGGGAAGAAGTGATCCAGCACCTGGGGACCCTGAAACCGGTGTACCCCTTTCGGACCCGGTTTGGATATTGTAACGCCGCCTTCGTGGTGGCGGGACAGCTGGTGCCCCGGATCACAGGGAAGACCTGGGAGGAGGAAGTGCAGGACCTGATCCTGAATCCGCTTCAAATGGACCGCACCCTCACCCTTTCTGCCATGCTTCCCGCTGCCACCAATGCGGCTATTCCCTATAGTTTTAACCCCGAAGACAGCCTGATTCCCGTGGCCTATAACCAGATCGACGACCTTGCCCCGGCCGGGAGCATCAGCTCCTCCGCCCGGGACATGAGTCACTGGTTGCTGATGCAGCTGGCTGGAGGGAAATACGAGGGGGTCCAGGTCATTCCGCAATCCGTGGTGCGGGCCATCCGGGCACCCCAAACCATCATCGGACACAGTCATTATCCCTTCAACCAGGGATATTATACCCTGTATGGATCGGGATGGTTCCTGGATGAGTATGCAGGCAGGGAGCTGGTATACCATACCGGAGGCGTGAACGGGTTTCTGTCTTCGGTGACCCTGGTTCCTTCCGACAGCCTGGGGATTGTGGTGCTGACCAACAGCGATCAGAATCAATTGTTCCAGGCCCTTAAAATGGAGATCCTGGATGCCTTCCTTCACCTGCCTTACCGGGATTATTCCGACCGTTTTCTTTCCAATTCCCTGAAGGCCACGCAGGATGAACGGAACTGGTACCACCGGGAAATGGATACCGTGGCCACCCATCCTTCGACCGCTCTTCCCCTGGCCGGATATACCGGTTCCTACAACAATCCTTCATACGGGGAGATCCGGGTCTCCCTCAAATCAGACAGTTTGCAGATCCATTTTTCCCACCATCCCGCCCTCACAGGCAGGCTGCTTCCGCTCGGCGGAAATGAATTCCTCTGCGTTTATTCCGATCCTGAAATGGGAGTCAAGGTATTGCCTTTCGCGGTCCAGGAAGGAAAGGTGAAGACCATTACCGTTACGGTTTACGATGAGGTGGATAATTCCGCGTATGTTTTCACCCGGGAATGAAAGAAAAAATGCTGATCCCTTTTTATTTTCAGTCAACGGGTTTTCATCAGGGCAGGATATAAATGGAGGTAAGCCTCAATGGCCAATGGATTTTTTCCGTATACCGCATCCAGGGCAGGAGCATGATACCAGGTCAGTTGCGCTCCGCCAGCCACGACCAGGGGCCCTGCAGGGAAAAGGTCATAGGCGATTCCCCCGGTAAGGGCCTGTATCGGAAAAGGAAGATCTCCATTTCCGAAAAGGGCCGGATCCAGGTTCAGTTCCCCGGCGGATTTCTGGACCCATTCCCAACGCATATAGGGAGTAAGCCGGTTCCATTTCATGGTGGTTTCCCAGAGGGCGGCATTGGAAGGGGCCTGGCCAGGAATGGCATTTTCTCCCCACAACCCGGTGGCCGCGATATATTTTCGATCCCCAAACCAATGGACATAGGAGCCCGAAGCCGTGGTGCGCTGCAGGTTCTCCAGGGGACGGAGGGCTTCCGGGCTGAGGAGGTGACCTGTGGAGACCTGGAATGAAAGAGAGGGATCCGGGTTGAAAGAAAATCTTCCGCTCCAGGAATCCATCCGGGGCGGGTCGAAGTCATACCGG
Organism: Chitinophagaceae bacterium; assembly: GCA_025451655.1. Lineage (GTDB taxonomy): Bacteria > Bacteroidota > Bacteroidia > Chitinophagales > Chitinophagaceae > JANWKA01. The sequence goes on from JANWKA010000065.1 coordinate 6,464, forward strand.
TTCTCATCCGGCTCCCTGCCGGTGAAGGAAGATCCTTCGATCCGGAACCTGCCCAGACGGATTCCCAGTGTTGCCACCCCGAAAGTGATATGAGTTGCGTCCTCCCAGTGATGGCCAATGGGGGCATCCGGATCGAACATGCCTGAGGGCCGGTGCATGAAGGTCACCGGGCCGAGAGCGGGTTCCCCGGGGTATCCCAGATAGATGAACAGATCCGTCTTTTGAGAAAAGCTAAACGCATAGCTTGCTGACAACTCCGAAAAGAGATCATGGGGATGCTGGCGGTCCACCAGGGGTTTGCCTTTCCAGGATTCCCCGGTCTGGAACAGGAGGGGGTATCCATTCCCACCGTCTATCAGGGGATCCGTGGACAACATCAGGCTGAAATGAAGGATGCCCCGGGTTCCCCATCTGCGCTGCGCCATGCCCATGATCATATCCGGGGCATCCCATTTTTCCCCTCCGCGGGGGCCCCCATGGGGGAATCCCTGTTGATCCACCCGCGGAAAAATTCCTTCCCCGAACATCAGGATCCAGGGGCCTGCCGCCGGCATTGCTCCATATACCGGTGCCGCATCCGGAAGCCAGGAGGTTCCGGAGCCGTCCCGGCTCATGGGAAGCCCGGTGCTGAAGGCGCTGGTGGGAGCATGCACCGGGGTGCCTGGCATGGACATGCCTTCCATTCCCCCCATCCCTTCCATGGAGGCAGGAGAATTCAATTTTCGACCCTTTGGGGGATGAACAGAGGTATCCATCTCCCGGGGTATCATTCCTCCGGGAAGATGGAGTGCGGCTGCAGCCGGGAAGGTTCCCAACAGAATAAAAAGAAAGGTTAGCGCAGGAGATCGAAAATGGTTTCGGGTAACTGCGCGGGGGATGGCTGAAACCGGCATGGGCCATGAATATGCGCGTGAGCGGGAAAACCGGTGATTCCGGGCTGGAAGCGGGATGAGGTTAAGGCTTTTTGGTGTTCGAGCCCAGGTATTTGTACATCACAAATACGACCATGCCAAACATGATCAAAAGGAAGGTTACGGTCAGGATCTTACCGACGAGGTCTCCGGCCTCGTATCCGTTCATCATGAGGACTAGTTGCTGCATGCCTGGAAAATTAATGGGACAAAGTTAAGGATATCTGCCAATCCGGGAACCCTAGAAATCCAGAAGCCGGCTGATGGCCGCTTCGAGCCTGGCCCGGGCCAGGAAGTTCTCTTCCAGAGGGGCGGCAAAGGGTACCGGGCTGTCCAGGCTGGCGCAGCGGATCACTGGTCCATCCAGAAGGGGGAAGCAATGCTCGGTGATCCACGCGGAGATCTCTGCCCCGATCCCGTAGGTGAGGGTGTCTTCGTGAAGCACCAGGACTTTTCCCGTGGCAGAAACGGCTTCCCGGATCGCGCCGGTGTCCAGGGGAAGCAGGGTGCGCAGGTCCAGGATATGGAAACTGATGCCAGGGTGCCGCGCGGCTGCCTCCAGGGCCCAGGAGACCCCCGCCCCATAGGTGATGATGCTGAGATCTGTTCCCGCCCTGACCAGGCGCGCTTTGCCGATCTCCACCTCGTAATAGCCCTCCGGGACCGGCCCGGAAATGCTCCGGTACAGGGCCTTGTGCTCAAAATACATCACGGGTCCGGGATCCTCAATCGCTGCGATCAGCAACCCCTTGGCGTCCCGGGGAGTGGAGGGATAGACCACCTTCAACCCGGGAGTATGGGCGAACCAGGCCTCGTTGCTCTGGGAATGAAAGGGCCCGGCCATTACCCCTCCGCCACAGGGCATCCGGATCACCACATCGGCGGCCTCCCCCCAGCGGTAATGGATCCTGGCAAGGTTGTTCACAACCTGGTTGAAGCCGCAGCTGACGAAGTCGGCGAACTGCATTTCCACCATGCTCTTGTATCCTTTTACAGACAAGCCAAGCGCGGCCCCGATCACCGCGCTTTCGCAAAGGGGGGTGTTGCGAACCCGGGCCTTCCCGAATTTTTCCACCAGCCCCCGGGTTATCTTGAATGCACCTCCGTATTCCGCGATATCCTGCCCCATCAGGACCAGCCGGTCCTGATGTTCCATAGCCTGCAGCAGGCCAGCCGAGATCGCATCGATAAACCGCATCTCCGGATCCTCCTTCCCCGGTCCGGGTTGGGGAGGCGGGACCCGGGCCGGGGCATATATATCCGCGAGTTCCTCCGCCGGGTCCCCCGCAGGAGATTCCGCTGAGAACCCGTCCCGGACCGCTTCCTCAATCCGGTTCTGCATCCCGGCCCGGATCTCTTCCTGAAGATCCGGGGAAAGGAGTTTCTGCTCTTCCAGGAACCGCTCGTAGTTTTTGACGGGATCCAGGCCTTCCCAATGTTCCAGCAGTTCCGGCGGCACATATTTGGTGCCGCTGGCCTCCTCATGGCCCCGCATCCGGAAGGTGAGGCATTCCAGGAGCACGGGCCTGTTTTTTTCCAGGGTGTACCCGCGCAGATTCCGGACGGTCTGGTAAACTTCGAGGATGTTGTTGCCGTCGATGGTAAAGCCTTCCATGCCGTAGCCGGCTGCTTTTTCAGCCAGGGATTTGCAGCGGTATTGTTCCAAGACCGGGGTGCTGAGGCCATAGCCGTTGTTCTCGATCAGGAAGATCACCGGCAGGTCCCAGACCGATGCGAGATTGAGGGCTTCGTGGAATTCCCCTTCGCTGGTCCCTGCCTCCCCGGTGAACACCAGGGTGGAAAGGCTTTCCCCGGAAAGCCGGTTTCCCAGGGCGATTCCTCCGGCTACGGAGAGCTGGGGACCGAGGTGGGAGATCATGCCGCAGATATGGTTTTCCCGGCTACCGAAATGGAAGGACCGTTCCCTTCCCTTACTGTAGCCACCCGTTTTCCCCTGCCACTGGCGGATCAGCCGGTTGAGCGGAAGCTTTCTTACTGTGAATACCCCGAGATTGCGGTGCAGGGGAAGGATCCATTCCTGGGGTTCCATGGCGAGGGCGGCCCCTACCGCGATGGCCTCCTGGCCGATCCCGGAGAACCATTTGCTGATCCTCCCCTGCCGGAGCAGGATCAGCATTTTCTCCTCCACCAACCGGGGGAAAAGAAGTTCCCGGTACATGTGGAGCAGCTGTTCATCGGTAAGATTTTCCCGCTGGAATATCATGATCAGTGACCTGGATAAAGTTATGGGTTTGGCCCGGTAACTCCATTGCCCCCATAGCGGATCCGCCAGTTCACCGATCCTCCGGCCCTGCTGTTCAGGGTGAGCTCCCGCAGGGACCCATGAACCTGGTCCGAGACCATTTGCGCTCCCGGGCAATCCACGGAAATGAAAGGGAATCCCGGGGGTTCATGAATATAAATAATGTAGGGATCTCCCGGGGTCAGGAGGCTGGACCCGGAAAGGGTATTTTGCTGCCAGTCCAGCCGTTCCAGGTCTGGGCCTCCGCAGGAATAATGTCTGCTGGTCGCCACCAGCTGGGGATGGTCCTGCAATTTGCGGATGCAAAATAGCTGGCAACGGTAGCGGGGATCGATCGGAGGGAAGGGGATGGACCCGCTGAAAATACCCAGGAGGGATTTGGTCCAGAATCCGAATACCAGGTACCTGAAGGCGGGGTCCAGGCCAAGGTCAGACATCCTGAGGGAGGGCACGGATGGGCCGGCCCGGGCAAGCAGCATCCAGTTTTCGAAGGGAGTATTGATTTCTTCCAGGAAAAGATCATAGGGGCTGTTGCAACTGGCGTCAAAAACCCGGGGACCGGATCCACTGACTTCAGAGCTGACCCGTCCCAGATTTTCGGACCGGGAAGGATCGACGTCATACAACTGCCCGGGCCGGGTGGGAAGGACAGGAAGGGTTCGCAGGGCAGGCTCCAGATTTCCGGTGTCATAATATTCCGGCCGGTCGGTGAGCATATACAGCGAACCGGTCATGGAGGTGAGCAGGCAATCGGTATAAGCATCCGGGGAAGAAAGCTCCATATGGTCCGGATCATTTCTCCAGATCACATTGTTGAAGGAATTGTACTGGGTGAGCTCCTGCCAGCAAAACCCGTCATTGCCGATCCTGCATCCATCCACCAGCCCGACCAGCTCCGGGCGGATCCCCCAGCAGGAGAGCAGGAAATGGTCCTTACCGGTTTGCTGGCGGATGGCCCGGACCACGTTGCGGTAAGCTTCCACGGGATCCTTATGGATTTTTTGAAAATACCCGGGATGGCTGTTATATCCCTCGTACCGGAGGTGGCGGAGGGCATCCACCTTGAAATATTCCCAGCCCATCCGGCTAAAGCCCTGGAACCGGGGCCTGATGATCTGGTCCAGGGCCCGGGGATTGGAACCGTCCAGGATGTATCCGATCCAGTTGCCCGATGCTGGAATGCCTCCGGAATCCCGCACGAAAAACTCCCGGTGCGCCATCGCGGAATCTTGCTGCTGGAAGGCCATATTGCTCCAGATCCCGGGCTTCAGGCCCACGCTGCGGATATAGGCTGCCAGGGAAGCCAGGCCGGAGGGAAATTTTGAGTTTGGCTTCAGCCAGCTATCCGGCATTCCGGAAGGCTCCTGCTGGTACCCGTCATCGATCTGGAGATAATCCAGCCCGAAGGGGAGCAGCTTGCGGGAAAGCAATTCAGCGGTGTGACGGATTTTTCCCTCGTCAATATCCTGCTGGAAGGCGAACCAGGAGCACCATCCTGCTACGGATCCTTTCCAGGGATCGTAAGTCCAGGGCCTGTAATAGGTGAGGCCCCTGTGGAAACGGTAGAAAGCAGGCCTGAACCTGAGAACGATTTCGCTGCCCCGGATCCGGATCCGGAACCGGATCCTGCCTCCCGTTGTATCTGCCGGAACAAGGGTCACAGCGGGATTGGCATCGA
>JANWKA010000066.1 GCA_025451655.1 Chitinophagaceae bacterium
AGGCGGCGGAGGCAAAAAAATATCCGAGGAAGGCCCCGGCGAAAAGGGAAGGAGCGAAATTTCCGCCGTTTCCTCCCCCCGAAATGGTCAGGGTGGTCGCAAATACTTTCACCAGGCAGATCAGGCCTACGAAACCAAAAACGGCCCATGGGTTATGGTAGGCATGGAAGAGGCTGTTGATCATGAGGGTTGAAGCCCCCTGATCAGCCAGCGTTTTTACGTAACCGTACCCGTCTCCGAACAGGGGAGGGAACAAAAAGCAGAGGGAAGAAAGGATCAGGCCGGCGATAAGGCCCCGGGTGAACATCCTTTTCCCGAAATGGTGCAGATAGGCATCGACCTTTCCAGCAACGATCGCATAATAGCGGGAATAGACTCCGCAAAGAATGCCCAGGAGGATATAATAGGGGATGAGCCGGTCATTGAATGGCTGTTTCAGGTTGAAATGGAGCAGGATCTGGTCGTTCAGGACCACTTTGGAGATCAGGGCGCCGCAGGCCGAAGCAATGATCAGGGGAATGAAATCCGAAAAGACCACCCCGGAAAGGATGATTTCCACGGCGAACATGAACCCGGCGATCGGGGCATCGAAGGCTGAAGCAATGCCGGCCGCAGCACCGCCCGCCAGCAGCAGGGTGCGTTCCCGGTAGTCCAGCCGGTAGGTCCGGGCATAATTGGATCCGATGGCGGCGCCTGTGACCGCGATGGGGCTTTCCAGCCCGGCCGAGCCTCCCAGGCCCACCGTGATCGCACTCAGGATGATCTGGGAATACATTTTCACCGGCTCCACGAAGCTGGATTTTCGGGCGATCTCATGGAGCACACCGGGGATCCCCTTATGGTCCTCGCCCCCAAAGAATGACTTCACAACCGTCACGGTGAGCAGCAGCCCGGTGACCGGAAAGATGAAATAAAAAAGAAGCTGGTAATGAAAATGGTAGTCCTGGGTGATCAGCAGGTGGATGTAGTGCACCAGGGTCTTGAGCAGTACCCCGGCAAATCCGCCGGTGACCCCTACCAGGAGGCCGGAAAGGATCAGAAACTGGGATCGGGTGATCCTGCTGTGGATGAATTCCAGGGGGATTTCATGCCCCCGGATAAAACTCCGGCCTTTTTTGCCGACCCGGAGCATGCGGCGCAATACCCGTAAATAGGGCCTGAGGTCCATTAATTTCCCAAAGGTAGATCAATCCAGATGCCAATCAAAGGTCACGGACTGAACCAGGTCGGGGCTGAGACTCTTGGCTACCGGGCAATTGATGGCAACCCGCTCCAGCCATTCCCGGTCTTCCCGGGAGAGGGCAGGATTTTTGGGAAAATCGATATGTAATTTGATCTGGCTGATCCTGCGGGGAGCAGCGGCCATGATTTTTTCGATTCCCACCGTAGTTTCACTCAGGTCAATTTGCTTATCCCTGGCCGCGATCCCCATCGTCGTGAGCATGCAACTCCCCAGGCTGGTGGCAACCAGGTCGGTTGGGGAAAAACGCTCCCCCTTCCCCTGGTTGTCCAAAGGGGCATCCGTTTCCAGAACGGTCCCGGATTGCTCATGTACCGCGGTGGTGTGAAGATTCCCGTTATAGACTAATTTTGAGGTCATTGACCCTATTTTGCATAAATTTACACCAACACCGTTATTAAAGCAAAACCAGACTGTGCGCCGCTTTTCCCTCCTGATCCTTTCATTTTCAACAAGCCTTTTGACTTTTTCCGGGGCGGAAGCCCAGACCATCCCCCCTGAGGGAAGTTCCGGGAAGAAAATTCAACAATACATGACCCTCCATCCCGGGCAGGAGGAGCAGCATTTTGGCCATGAATTCAGTTTCGGGGGAAGCCTGAACACCAATGGCTGGGACGGATTCCTGGAATACGGGAAGGCCAAAAATGAGAAAATCACCTGGCTGTTCCAGCTGGAGGCAGGGGAGATCAAGGATCCGAAGGAATATAAAAACCCAGGCACCGTTTATCCCGTCTACAGCCAGGGGATTATTTATACCATGTCGGCCCGGCCCTATATTTTCGGTAAAGAAAACATCCTGTACCCCGTCAATCTCAATTTCGGCCAGAGTTGGCTGATCGGTGGGAAGGCCAACACCAACGGGGTATCAGTTACCGCGATCTATACCATCGGCCTTTCCCTGGGCCTGATCAGGCCCTATTACCTTCAGCTATACAGCGACTCCTCAGGAACGGCTACATCCTATGAAAAATATAACTCCTCGGATTCAGCCAGTTTCCTCAATCCCGGCTTCATTGCCGGAGGGAGCGGACTTTCCCGGGGCTGGAACGAGCTGGGCCTGGATGCAGGCATCCAGGGAAAACTAGCCCTGCGGTTTGACTGGAGCAAGTTCGATAATGTGGTGAGTTCGATGGAAGCCGGGGTCCGGGTTCAGGCTTATAGCCAGAAGGTTTCGATCATGGCCCTGGAACCCCAGCACCAGGTATTCCTCAATGCCTATATCGGTGTGATGTTCGGTAAAAGGTGGTAGGGACCCCCAATACTAGGGATCATGGAAACAATTCAGGAAACAACGGTGGCGGACCCCAGGCCCAAAAAACCGGGATGGCTGCGCGTCAGGCTGCCCACAGGCGAGCATTATCGCCAGGTCCGCCAGCTGGTGGATGACCATCAGCTTCATACCATTTGTGAAAGCGGCAACTGCCCGAACATGGGGGAATGCTGGGGGGCGGGTACTGCGACCTTCATGATCCTGGGAAATATCTGCACCCGTTCCTGCGGATTTTGCGCGGTGGCCACAGGCAGGCCCCTTTCCGTGGATCCGGATGAACCCCGCAGGGTGGCCGAGGCGATCCGCCTGATGAAGGTGAAGCATGCAGTGATCACCTCCGTGGACCGGGATGAATTGAAGGACGGAGGTTCGACCCTCTGGGCGGAAACGATCCGGGAAGTCCGGGCCCTTTGTCCCGGGACCACCCTGGAGACCCTGATCCCGGATTTCCAGGGGAAATGGGACAATTTGCAGCGCATCATTGACCAGGCACCTGAAGTGGTCTCCCATAACCTGGAAACCGTTGATAGACTGACCCGGCAGGTCCGGATCCAGGCTAAATATCACCGGAGCCTGGAACTGATCCGCCGGTTAAAAGCGGGCGGCATGCGGACCAAAAGCGGGTTGATGCTGGGGCTGGGTGAGCAATGGGAAGAAATCCTTCAATCCATGAGGGATCTCAGGGAAAACGGATGTGATGTGCTGACCCTGGGACAATACCTGCAGCCGACGCGGGAGCACCTGTCCCTGGTCCGGTTCGTCCATCCCGATGAATTTGCCCTGTTGAGGGAGGAAGGATACAGGATGGGATTTGATCACGTGGAAAGCGGACCCCTGGTCCGGTCCTCCTATCATTCCGAGAAACACCTTCACCCGGGACGGCTGTAAACCGCCCCGTTTTATTTTTCCCAGCGGAATAACTGTTTTCCCCGAACGATGATCTTGATCCCCCTTCTGCGCAGGGAAATGGGCTGCTTGGCCAGTTCATCCTCGCGGCGGCGCATGCGGTAGGCTGCAAAAATATTGCGGTGGGACAGGATTCCGACGACTTCCCGGTTGTTCTCCCTGCTGACGACGGGCAGGATGTCCACATTGTACCGGTCCATCAGGTCCACCGCGATGCTCAGGACGTTGTCCGGGTAAATATGGGGCGCTGTCTGTTTGATGAGAATCGCGATGGGATCGTTGGGATCGATATCCTTTTTGAGAATATCGGACCGGTAGACCAGCCCGATCAGCTGACCGGATTTGTCCACCACGGCGAAACAATTGTCCTTGACACCTGTTTCGCTGTTGTTCATCCATTCCCTTGTTTCTCCAACCGTGTTTTCGGCGCTGAGCACATCACCCTCATCTTCCATCACCTCTTTTGCATTCACCTTTTCCAGGATATCCGGCTGGTAGGAAACCGGGGTATGAACCCCCCTCCTTTCGATCTTTTCAGTCATGATCGTACCCTTCAGCATGAAGAAGGATACGAAATAGGCGGCCGTGCAGGCTCCAAGAAGGGGCAGCAGGCCATGGGGCTGCAGGGTGGTTTCCATGGCGAAAACAATGGAAGTGAGCAGGGCCCTGCTCGCCCCTGCGAACATGGCCGCCATCCCGATGAGGGCTGCCGTTTCCAAATTGATCCCGCAATGGGGAAACAACCTGAGGGCAGCCATACCCAGGAGCCCTCCGAGGGCTCCGCCGATGGTGAACAGGGGAGCCAGGGTCCCTCCTGATGTTCCGCTTCCCAGGGCAACGGCCCAGGATATGAACTTCAGGACGCATAACACCAGGAGGATGTCCAGGGTGATGTTGCCGGAAAGCAGAAGCCTTACGTTATCATAGCCGACGCCCATGGTATGGGGCTCAAAAAAACCGATAATGCCTACCGCTACCGCTCCAATGGCCGGCCACCACATCCAGTGAATGGGAATCTTGTCGAAAAGGTCCTCCACCAGGTAAACGCTCCTGGAGGCCAGGGCAGCCGCGATGCCGATCAGAATGCCGAAGACCACGTAGGTGACCAGGGCCAGGCTGGTCGGGGCAGGAATATCGGGCATGGCGAAAATCGGCCTGGGTCCGAAAAATATGATATGGGCTGCCGCACCTGTTGCGCAGCTCAGGGCCACCGGGATGATGGACCTGGGAGAAAATTCAAAAAGCAGGAGCTCGATGGCCAGCAGGACCCCGGCAACCGGGCTTCCGAATATGGCCGCCATGCCCGCGCAGGCGCCTGCGGTAAGCATGATCTTCCGCTCGTTGGCAGTGATCCGCATGATCTGCCCGGTCAGGGATCCCCAGGCACCCCCCGTGGCGATAATCGGGCCTTCCGCTCCAAAAGGGCCCCCGGTTCCGATCGCGATGGCCGCAGAAATCGGCTTGAGGAAGGTAATGATGGGACTGATCCGGCTTTCATTGACCAGGATCTGCTCCATGGCCTCGGGGATTCCGTGGCCCCGGATGCCCGCGCTTCCATAACGGGCCATCAGGCCCACGATCACTCCGCCGATCACAGGGATGAAAATCATCATCCAGCCCATTTGGTTGGAGGGATCCGCTGCAGCGAAGGAGAATTTTCCGTAAAAGGAAAAATTGGTCACCATGTTGATGATGGCAACCAGCACTTTGGCAACCACTCCGATGATGACCGCGTTAAAAATGGCCTGAAGGCTGAGATAAAAAACCCTCCGGGTAATGGGCGAATGCTGCTGTTCCAGGGAAACGGTATCAAAAACTTCTTTCTGCAGCGAGATCGAGACCGGTATGGCGCCCGATTTCCCGGATTCTTCGGATTTTTTTTCCCCCATCCTTAAAAAATTTCGGAGTTGTTCGAATGTCCTTGAAAAGCGGTTGAGCTACAGGCTGCATCCTTTGGCGCCACGGAAAAGACTGAAGGGAAATTGAGCCTGTGCGATTCGGCCGCAAAATTACATCAAAGCACCCAATTTGGAAAAAACGAGTTGGAGAACCTGAGGGAATCAGGGCCTGAAGCTACAGCCCGACGGTCCTTTTCACCCCGGTCCATATGGATTTCCAGATCAGATTGAAGAATGACCGCAGGATGTCGCGGGAATATTGCACCCGGACCTTCCGGGCAGGCTGGTTCCGGGAGGAGGGATTGCCGGATTTCAGAATCAGGGCGGTGACCAGGCTTGCCAGGGTTTTTTCCTTCAGGCCATGGAGAACCTTGTCTTTTTTCAGCAGCGACAGGCGGATCCCGGAATAGCGGAACACCAGGGACCCGCTGCTTTTATAGTTATCTCCATCCAGCTGAAAATCCAGCCCCTGCACCGTTCCCTGGTCGGCCCGGATGAGGCCCATGGGCTCCAGCACGGGATTGAGTTGCCCCAGCTCAAAACCTTCCAGATCCCCCTGGAGGCTGAACCGGCCCGAACTGTCCCAGGGCCACATCACCAGCGTGGCCCGGGCCGGGATGAGACCCATGAACTTCGCCTGGAAACGGAGGGTGGAACGTCCATCCCCGATCCGGGCGGCGACGATATTGGTCACCGGGCCAAGGGACGCCGAGGCGTTGAAAAACTGGATCTTCCCTGCAGAATCCGACCGGGGATTTTTTTCCTTGTACTGGATGAATCCCCGGTCCAGCGTGACCTCGCTCACCTGGACCGGGAAGGGGATCTTCATCAGCTCCTGCTGGGGATAATGCCCGACCCGGGACTGCGTTCCCCGGGGCAGGCTGAGGTCATGATAAACCTTGAAGCTTGCCGACCGGATGCTGATCCGGGACGCGATCAGCCTCCCCTTCATCAGCTGGACGGGGAGCAGCTGCTGAACATATACCCCTTCCATCCAAAAATCATAACGGTCCTTCTGCACTTTCATGGTCCTGGCAAAGGTTTCCTCATCCAGTTGGGGGATGATTTTCACTGAATCGGCCAGACAAATCTTCAGGCGGCTGTCGAAGCTGACCCCGATCAGGTCAAAATGGTACCATCCGTCGTCGCTGAAACATTCCAGGAAAGGGCATTGAAGGGTTGCGGCCCCTGAGAAAATGAGGTTGCTGCTGTCCTGATGGAACAGGGTGTCCAGGCGCAGGTGAAACAGGGTAACCTTCAGACCGGAGGCATGAAGGATCCGGGATCTTCCTGAAAAACGGAAGTAATCGATCCGGGCATGGTTCAGGGAAACCGTGTCCATGCTGATTTTTCCGAGGGTTCCCATAAGCTGCCCATACCAGGGCTTTCGGGAAGGAGGGACTGCAGCTTTTCCCCCATAGTACAGGGTGATGGTGGGAGAAAACAGGCTGATGGTGGATCCGGCCAACTCCCTGTTCAGGGCAGCCCGGGGCGTCTTCACCCCGGTAACGGTCAACAGGGGGACCTCTGCCCGTACCAGTATAGGGGGATGCTCCGGACCGCGGAGCAATGCCGCGTACCGGTCTGTATCGGGGATGATCCTGAGGTTTACGACGGTGAGGTTTCCGGCGGCCTCATCCACGCGAAGGCTGTCATAGCTGATCCGGTACAGGCCATTGGTGCTATTGAAAATGGCCTCGGAAAGCTGGTGCCGGATGAAACGGGATTTGATGGATTTCCAGAAGGCAATGGCCAGGGTAAGCAAGGCCACCAGGCAGATCAGGGGGATCTGAAATCCTGGCTTTCGGTAGAATCTTTCCCGGTCAGTCATGCTGGGACCACGTATTGAAAAAAGCGTGCCGGGGATGTCCCTCAGGGCCCATCCGGCTCCCCGATCCGGGGTCCCTACCGGGATGGAAATTTGCGGATCCCCTGGTCATCAAAGGTTTGGGTCAGATACCATTCGGTATTGCCCAGCAACATCAGGGCGGCAACCGCAACGGATCCCACCGTGAACATATAGAATCCCTGTCCCGGTTTCCGGAACAGGATTCCCATTATAATCCCGAGGGGAACCAGGACGACGCCGATCCGGATGGAAAACCGCGCCGCGAACAGGTTCGCCTCCTTCCAGGTATCCGCGTTCCGGGTGGAAAGTACGGTGCGGTACCCGAAAATGGCTTTCATCCCCGAAGGGGGCCTTCTGGAGACATAATATCCCATGATCAGGAACAGCAGCCCTCCGACCAGATCGGCGTTGAAAAAAGTATTATGAACCAGGTGGTGCCACATCCCGTAAAGATAGGGTTTCCGGATGCTTTCTGCCCGCTGTCCGGGCTGCTGCAGGGGGAAATCCGGCGGTTCCCCGGACTGAATATTGTATTTTTGAGGCCATTGATGACTCCGCAGCGACATTCCAGGATTCAATCCGTGCTGGACCGCCGGCAGCAGGACCTCACCGTGGTACTGGAAAACGTTTTCGATCCCCATAATATTTCTGCCGTGCTGCGCAGCTGCGACGCAGTGGGTATCCAGGACGTGTATGTGCTCAATACCCGGATTCCTCCGCACCGCAAATGGGGCCATCGCAGCTCCGGGACTGCTTCCGGCTGGATGACCATTCACCAATTCGCCGATACGGGGGAATGCCTGGCAGAACTGAGGGGGAAATTCGACCGGGTGCTGAGCTCCAGCTTGTCTGAAGGGGCTGAAAACCTTTTCGATCTGGACCTGGGTGGCTCGGTGGCCCTGGTTTTCGGCAATGAACAGGAGGGCGTGAGCCCTGGGATCAGCCAAGCGGCCGATATCCTGTTCCGGATCCCCCAGGTGGGGATGATCCGGTCCCTGAATATTTCGGTAGCCTGCGCCGTTTCCTTATATGAAGCTTTCCGCCAGAGATCCCTGAAAGGGAACCCGAAGCGGTCGGGGCTGGACCCTTTGCGGAAGGAAGCCCTGGTCAGGCAGTGGAGCAGGGGTGCTGCTGAAGCCCCGGCGGAGGAAAACGATCCGGATCATGGGTAGCAAATTATGGGGGATTGCTTTTATGGTTTTCCTGGCTGCGGGGGCCTGCCCTGCCCAGGAAATTCCCAGGATCCGGACCCGGGATCTGGAAAAAATGCTGCAGCGGGATGATGCGGTCTATGTCATCAATTTCTGGGCTACCTGGTGCAAGCCTTGCCTGGATGAACTTCCGAACCTGGTCCGGCTGGCAGATCAATACCGGGACAGCGGGGTGAAGGTGATCCTGGTGAGTCTGGACTACCCCGCTGCCTACCCCCGGGGGATCAGCCGGTTTATCGCCAGGGAAGGCATCCGGATCCCGGTATACTGGCTGCAGGAGACCAACCCGCGGGCCATTGCTGCAGCCGCATTTCCGGCCTGGAATGGAATGATCCCCTTTACCATTTTCCTGAACCGGAAAAAAAATTATGAACAAATCCTGGAGCAGGAAATCCCGGGGGATCAGTGGATGCCCGAATTGGCCAGGGCCAGGCGGGGTTTCTGAGGCCTTCCACCCTGGTATCATCGAAAAGAACCGGTATGAACGCCCATTCCAGGAATGAACCCCGGAGCCACACCCGGAGGCCCGTCGCCCGCCGGGTGGCCGGCCTGGTGGTCCTCCTGGGGATCCTCGGATCCTTATTCCCGCTTTACTTTCTCATGGCACCCGACACGGCTTTTTCCCGGGGGACCAAATATTTTTTTCTCCATGACGGATGGAAGGGAGAACAGGTGTATTCAGCCCTTTCCGGCCAGGGAATCGTCCGCCATGAAAAATTCTTTGCCTGGGTCGCCCGCAGGACCGGCTATTCAGCCCATGTTCATCCGGGCCGTTACCTGATCCGGGCAGGAATGAATTCCTACCAGATCCTTCGTCTGCTCCGCTCGGGGAAACAGAATCCGGTAAAGCTCGTGATCAAATCCCTCCGGACGGAGGAGGACCTGATCAGCCTGGTCTGCCGGAACCTGGAAACGGATTCATCGCAGTTAAAAAGTCTATTGGGCAGTGCGGTTTTTTTAACCCGTTATGGGCTGGACAGCTCGGATTTGCTTTGCCTGGTCATACCGGATACCTATGAATTTTACTGGAACAGTTCCGCGGGAAGGGTCGGAAATAAAATAGGCAGGACGTACCTGGATTTCTGGGACTCCCTGCGCTCCTCCCAGGCCAGGGCCCTGGGCCTGACCCCCCCGCAGGTGGTGGTCCTCGCCTCCATCGTGGAACAGGAGACCAACCGCAACAGTGAAAAGCCCCGGATTGCGGCCGTATACCTGAACCGCCTGAGAAAGGGAATCCGGCTTGCCGCGGACCCCACGGTGAAATTTGCACTGGGGGATTTTTCGATTAAAAGAATTTACGGGAAATTTACCCAGGTGAATTCCCCCTATAATACTTATGCGTATGCCGGGTTACCCCCGGGACCGATTTGCACCCCGTCGCGGGTCACCGTTGACGCGGTGCTCCATGCCCCATCCACGGACGAACTGTATTTTTGCGCGAGCCCGGATTTTTCAGGCTACCATCTTTTTGCAGCCACCTTTGCAGCCCACGAAAAGAATGCGCGCCGTTACCAGCATGCCCTGGACAGTCTGAAAATCAAATAATGGAAAGGAAGCAATGACCAAGATCCAAAGGATACTGACCAACCTTCCTCCTTCAAGAATGATCCGGTCCTGGTCCCGGAAAATCACACTTCCCGGTTTCCATGGGATTTCCTTATTTGATGTCTTCATTCTGTTTTGGAAGGAAATCGGGCGCAACCAGCTGGGCGACCGGGCAAGCGCCATTTCCTGGAACTTCCTGATCGCCATCCCGCCGACCTTCATTTTCCTGTTCACCCTGCTTCCCTATATTCATATCCCGGGATTTGAGGCCACCCTGGACAGCATGATCGCCGATATCAGCCCCAACGGGAACACCTACCAGATCGTGGCAGGGGTGATCCATGACTTTTTGCATACCCCGCGCAGGGCCCTGCTTTCCTTTTCCTTCCTGCTCGGGCTGTTCTATTCCTCCAGCGGGGTCCAGGGCATTCTCAGGACCTTCGACAAGATATCCCCGGTCTCCACGAAGCGCAACTCACTGGAACGGCGGTGGGCGTCCATCAAAATCACTTCTTTGCTGATTGCCCTGATCCTGTCCTGCATCCTGCTTATCCTAGCCCAGGGCGTGGTATTCAAATTCCTTTTCGCCATTTTTCATATCCAGGGGGGGAACCTGATCTTTTTTCTCAATGTCCTGCGCTGGATCATGATCCTCATCCTGTTTTTTTTCATCATCTCCCTGATCTACCGGTTCGGCCCGGCGGTGGAGAAGCCATGGAAGATCCTTTCTGCGGGGTCAGCCCTTGCGACCCTGCTGATCATCCTGACCACCCTGGGCTTTTCCTATTATGTCAAACATTTCAGCCGTTACAACAAGATCTACGGATCCATCGGCTCGGTCATCGTCCTGATGCTCTGGGTGTATTTCAATTCCCTGGTGCTGCTCATCGGGTTCGAGCTCAATGCCAGCATCTCGTTCCTTTCAGGAGAGGGAAAACGCCGGTCCGGGGAGATGCCCCACCGAAAAAAGGAAATGGGGGTGCCGAAACACAAAACGCAGCAAAAAAAATGAAGGAAAACTTCTTTATGGTTTTTTGGTTCCCGCGGGCTTGCCGGCCGGGAAACTGGATTGCGCGGGAGGCGCGGTTGCCGGGGTTTGGGGGAGGTTGGTTTGCTGGGTAGTCCGGGGCCGCTGGTTATCCGTCCTGCTGGAGGGCATGAAGAAAATGGAAAGAAGGCAAAGCCCTCCGATGATCCCTGCAAGGACCCAGGTCCCTTTCTCCAGGACATCGGTCGTTTGCCTGACCCCCATGACCTGATTATTGAAGCCTCCGAAGGTCCCGGACAATCCTCCCCCCTTGGGGTTCTGGATCAGAACGAAAAAACCCAGCAATACACAGGACAGTATGATCAAAACTCCGAAAAAAACCAGCATGATTAAAGGGATTGCCTGATTTGGGAAATCTTGTCTGCAAAATAACCGCTTTTTGAGGGATCAAGCAAACTTAATTTCTCGTATATAGCCACTGCCTTATCCTTTTGGCCTTGCCTGTAGCGGATCTCAGCCATTGCTTCCGTGACCACTTCCTCCCCATGTCGGATGGATTCCAGGGCCATTTTTTCCACCACCGTGCTGATTCCCCTTTCCTCATCCACCGTATAAATACTGGAAATCCGGTCCTTGTCCTGGAGGTGGATTCCCTCGGGCCCCACGGATCCCTTGGGCCTTTTCATGGCCCGGAGCCAGTCGGTGAAGGACTTCACCTGGGCGGAGGTGGGTTTTTTGGTATCGTCCAGCTTTTCCGGCAGGCGGATCCCCTGAAAAGCGAAATAATCCTCCGTGTAAAGGGGCCGGACCAGGTTCTGGAGGTCATCCATTCCTTCCCGGGAACTGATGGGAAGGGGAGGCGGGATGGGCTTTTCAAATGGAGATGGAATCCCGGATCCGGAATGGAGGGACTCGCTGGATTCCCGGGAACGGGAAGATTCGGAAAGTCCTGAGGGTTCCCGCAGGAACCCGGGTTCGGGGAGCGTTTCGCTTCCGCCAGCATCCCGGTCCGGGGCTTCGGGAGCAGCCCCGGTACCGGAAATCCCGGGGACCATTTCCCCCGTTACGGATTCACCGGTTCCCCCGGGAATCAGCGTGGATCCGGAGTCCGGGGATTGCGGCAGGGGAAATCCGGCCCCGTCCGGAGGGGAGTCCTGGTCGGGCAAATCCGCTTCCATTCCATTTTCCCCCGGAGCAGGTTCTGAAAAACCGCTGACTGGTTCCGGAACGACCGGAGAGCCGGGGGTCGCTTCGGGATTTTCAGCCCGGGATCCCCGGGCATCCGGGGGTGCCTCTTCCAGGGCGGTTTCGATCCGCCCCAGCATATGCTCCAGGAGAAAGGGGTCCGGGAGATAAATGGCTGCCTTACCGACCTGTTTTTTAATTTCCTCCGGGTCTGCACCGGATTTCCGAAGCCTGGCTGCCAGAATGACCTGCGCCGGAGCGAAATAAGGATAATCCCGGAGCAGGTCCCGGAGGGCGGGGATATCGGGTTCCGTCCCATCCCTTTTTCCCATGATTCGCGCTATGATGGCTTCTGAAGACATGCCGCTCTAAGGTACAAT
>JANWKA010000067.1 GCA_025451655.1 Chitinophagaceae bacterium
ATCCCTTTTCGGCAAAAAGGATTTCGGCTACGTCCAGAATCCGGTCTTTTTTCATTTCAATTAGGGCTGGAAACAAAAACCGTGCAAAATTAAACATATGTTTAGTTAAAACAAACGTTTAATTGATTTTTGTAAGCCCTTTTAGATAACTAATATTTAATTAAATAAATATAAATTAAATATTTATTTACTATGAATTTATATTTTTTCCCCTGGACCTCCAGGCCGATCAGGCCTAGCCGATATGAGGATCCATGGGGTGAAAAAAGGAATGGGAGATGGTCGGGCTCCAGACCGTTTTTCCGGGGAGTTGGCTGATTCCCGGGTTGGGGGGATCCACGGATTTTGTTTCCCGGATCACCCATCCCTTCCCGGGATGGTGGGGTTTGCAAATTTAAAATCCTGGCTGAATCGGGGACTGGCCACCGGTAATTTAAAGGCTCCTGCATAGGGCCCTCAACAACCATTCATTTTCCCGAAAATTTTCCAGGGAATTTTTTGGCTTCCAGTATAAGGTTGGGGTTTCGTCCAAATTTAGATGAAGGAATTCAACCCGGGAGGAATACCCATTCAACCGTAATAAAAATCCCGGGCCCTGCAGGAAGGTTTCATGATGGGGTGGTTATCGATTAAACCCCGAGGTAAAATAAATCCGGATGGAAGGTTTTCACCTGTGCCGGGCAACAAGTCCCAACCCCATGTTACCATAGCCCGGCTTGCAGAATACTCGATCCGGAATTCTCCCTCGGGTCAGCCCGGCATCCGGGAAATGTATTTTTCCATTTCCTTGATTTGAGAAGCGATTTCGGGGGTGCTGGGTTTTAAATCCTTGGCTTTCTTAAAATAAACTTTCACCGTCCTGAAATCCCTCCGGTTCATGGCGATCGTCGCCAGCTGCAGGTAGGCCGCGGCTGTGTTTTCCTTATCGGGAAGCCCCAGGCGGATGGCTTCCTTCAGGTTGGTATTGGCAGTTTTGAGATCCCCCTTTTGGTACGCGATCACTCCGAGCTGGAAGTAGGACACCCCCTCGAATTCCTTCATGGTTTTACTCTTGGTCCCGATGGACTTGCGGATGTTCTCTTCCGCAGATCCCAGGTCCTGGTTGACCATGGCCATGTTGGACTTGATGAAATAATAGGCAGAGCGGACTGGCTTCAAAAGAAGGCGGGGATAGCGGACCCTTGCCATCAGCAGTGTGGCCGCATCCATGTCCCCCTGTTCCACCGCTTCCTGGATCAGCCTCATGGGTCCCAGGAAAAGGTCCAGCGCGATGCACACCAGGCCCAGGAAATAGACGATCCAGGCCATGAATATCCCCGTGGTCAGGTTGACCAGCACGCCGACTGCGATCAGGGCGATTCCAAGGTAAAGGCGGTAAAGGAGGAAAAGTCTGCGGATGGATCTCATGGCGGGGGGATATCAAAGGTGGGTTGCAAAGATAATCCTTCAACCCCAATCCTCCCGGCCTAAAGGGAATCCGAAGCGATCCCCAGGGAGTCCAGTTCCCTGCGGGAAAGTCGGGGCCTTTCCCCATGCACCAGTTTTTGGACGACCAGGTTTCCAACCCTCAGGGCCTGTGCCTCGGAAGCAAAGGGCCGATGGCCCGGATAAACAGGAATAAAGGGTTGGTACAGGAAAGGATGTCGGTTAACCAGGATCCGGTAACCCCATCCGGAGCCGCTTCTCAGCGGTAACAGTTCGATATTGGGGCCGGATGGCGGAGTTTGTTGCCTGGAATGGAAAAGAAGAAACCCGATCAGGATAACCAGCAGGGTGATCACCAGGATCCTAGAAGGACGCGTCCACATTGTAGACTTCGTTGGGCCGGAATTCCCAGAGGTCGTCATACCAGAGGTTGTTGCTCTGACCCGTACCCAGGAACCCCCTGTTCCCGATGCTGAAAGCGACCGCGTCTTCCCGTGCATTGCCTGCGAAGGCGGTCATGGTGGTCCAGGTATCCGTGGTGGGATCATACTGCCAGGTGGCAGTGAGCAGGGTTCCGTTGGAGCCTGTGGTGATGTAGGCTTTTCCAAACATGACCATAGCGACGGCATCGCTTCGCACGATATTGGTGTAGGAATTATTATAACCGATCTGGATGGTATTGCTGATATTCCTTTTCTGGGACCAGAGGCCGGTGGAAGGGTCAAATTTCCACATGTCATCAACAAAAGTCCCGTTGTCGACCCCGGTGCAGATATAAGCAGAATCATTGATGACGAAGGCGAGGCCGTTCTCCCTTTTGGATCCGGGAGAGCTGGTCAGCTGGGTCCAGGTATCCGTGGAAGGATTGTAAGACCAGAAATCCTTCATGTAGGATCCGTTGAATCCCATGGTGACATAGCCAATTCCCTTGATTGCAAAACTGGAAGCCCCTTCCCTTGCCCCTCCCGGAAATCCGGATTTCTGGGTCCAGGTGTTGGTCCCTGGATCATATTGCCAGAAATCACTCAGGTAGTTGGTGCCATCATATCCGGTTCCGATGTAGCCCTCATTGCCAATGCCCATGCCGATGGCGCCGTTTCGCGGAGTGCCGGGGAAATCGGCTTCCTGGGTCCAGGAATTGGTGATGGTATCAAATTCCCAGAAATCATTCACCCACTGGGTCTGGCTCCCGTTGTACCCGGTGCCCAGATATGCTTTTCCATTCACCACAAAAGCCACCGCGCCACTGCGCACCACCCCGTTCAGTTCAGAAGCATGATACCAGTTTCCGGTATAAGTATTATTGGTGCTCGTCTGGCATTGCAGGCCGAGACATGCCATCGCTCCTCCGATCAGAAAAGCCCTGTTGCGTACGGAAAAATTCATGGGGCGAAGATTTAAAATGAATGCGAAAGTAAACGAATTTGGGGGGACTAGGAAAAAAATAGGCCCTGGCCCTGCCTTTACCGGCAATTTTAGGTTTTTTTTAAGAAGTCCGCCGGACGGTTATCCGGCCAATTCAGATAATTTCGGCCGCCGGACGGCAGCCGGAAGCTCAGGCGGACAGGCAATTCGGCAAAGCAACGTACATTTGCCGTTCGCCGGAAAGAAAAAGCAAAAGCATGCGCATCAGGGGATTGGTATTGGGAGGGATCATCGCGTCTGCCTGTGCCGGCGGATGTACCAAACAGGGATCTCCGATCGGCGCCAATTATGTAAATGACAACCTGAACGTTTTATATATTGACACGGTCACCCTCCAGACCTCCACGGTTTTACTCGATTCAGTAGCCACTTCGGGAACCAATGTCATTGCCGCAGGATCCTATACCGATCCCTATCTCGGGAAAGTCAGCGCCAGTTCCTACATGGAAATGGGCATTCCCTCCTTTAATGTGGTGCTCAGCAACGCAGTTTACGATTCCTGCGCCTTTATCCTTTTGCCGAACGGATTTTTTTACGGGGATACCACCAGGCCACAGCAATTTTCAGTGCATGCGCTGAGCACCCTGCTTTATGCCCATACTACCACGGGCCTATCCTATAATGTGGATACCGTGCCGGTGGACCCCAGTCCCCTGGGCCAGGGTTCCTTCCTGCCATCTCCCGGGGTTCCCCGGTATATCAGTATCCGGCTCAATGACCAGTTCGGGGATACCCTGCTGCATCTCATGGCTTCCAAAGACCTGAGAGGCTCCGTGCAATCCAACTTCAGGAACTTCTTTCACGGAGTAGCCCTGGTGCCCGGACCTGCCAATACAGGCGTGATGGGGTTCAGGATCGGAAAAGACAGTGCCACCGTCATCCGGATCTATTACCACTATCCTGGGCTGACCCCGACGGTCCAAACGCTGGATTTCCCGGTGACCAATAATATTGCCCAGTTCAACCACTTCACATCCGACCGGACCGGGACTCCGCTTGCCGGCCTGGATTCCAAAAATCTTTTGGGCATCCCCGCTGCCAGGACCGGCAACCAGACCTTCGTGGAATCCGGAGTTGGATTGGCCACCCGGATCCAGCTGCCCACCCTCCCCAAAATTGGACAACTCGCCCAATACGGCGCGGTCATCCAGGCACGCCTGGTGGTGCAGCCCCAGCCGTTCACCTACCGGGGCAACCTCTACCTTCCCCAGGACCTCATGTTGCTGGTTGAATCCAACGCCAATACGGTCATCGATACCGTCACTTCTCCGGGAGGGAGGCTGAACGGTTCGCTGGTCATCGATTATGTCAATAACCTGAATACGGCTTATGAGTATGATGTGACCAGTTATGTCAGCGCCCTGATCAATAACCCCGGAAAGGGGATCGGCAACCTCCTGCTGGTGACCCCCTCCTTTTTCAATGCCACCGGCGTGACCCGGACTATCCTGAGTACACAGCACCTGGCCACCAACACCCCTGCCATGAAGCTTGAAATCTATTTCATCGTCTATAAACAGGTGCCCTAAATGTTGAGCGGTCAACAGTACCCCATGATCCACCGATGGACTCGTTTTTGCTGCTGTTTCCTCCTGGGGATTTCGCTTGCCTGGACCTCCCGGGGACAAAACAATGTGTCCTCGCCCTTTTCCATGTTCGGGATCGGGGATATCGATTACCGGGATTATGGCAGGACGGATGGGATGGGAAGCACCGGGATCGCCCTGACCTCACCCAAATACATGAACAACCTCAACCCCGCTTCCAATTCTTCCATTGAAACCAAGGCCTTCCTTTTCGAAATGTCCGCAAGGGAAAAGACCCTGACCTACCGGGATCAGTCCAATCCGGCCCAGACCGGAAGCGATCTCAATTTCGAAAAGATCGCCTTTGGATTCCGGGTCGCCCCTTTCTGGACTACGGGCGTGGGAATCAAGCCCTTCAGTACGGTGGACTTCCAGGTAGCTACCCTGAAAAATGTTTCCGGAAGCAATGACCAGTTTCATTCCACCGCCTCCGGGAATGGTGGCGTAACGAATCTTTACTGGACCAATGCCTTCAATATCGGAAAGCATTTTGCCGCCGGGATCTCTTCTTCCTATCTTTTCGGCTCCATCAACCAGACCGAGCAGCTGCTCGGATCGATTTCCCAGGATTCCCTGACCGTTCAGCAAACCAGTTTCCTCAGGGGGGCCTATTTCCAGGGAGGCCTGATGTACCTGGGGAAGCTGGGTCCTCATTACAAGCTGGGCCTGGGGGTGGTGTACAATGCGAAAACCCCGCTCCGGATCGACAACAATACTTATGTGGAAGGAGGGAACGGGGATACCCTCAAGGGGTTCAACAACCTGGTAGGGTATTTTGAGCTGCCCCAGTATTATGGAGCCGGGTTCGCCCTGACCCACGATGACCGGTTCACCCTGGCCGGGGATTATAAATATTACCGTTGGTCCGACCTGGATGTGGTCACTCCATATTATACCCTGGTGAATTCCAGCCGTTATTCCCTGGGCGGGGAATATTCTTTCTTTCAACCCAATAGCGGCAATTATTTTGAGAAATACTTCCTGCAGGCCGGCCTTTTCTATGAGAATTCCTACCTGCGGATCAATGGCCAGCAAATCAAGGCTTACGGGGTAACCCTGGGCACCGGCCTGCCAAACAAATCCAATTCCATTTACTTCAACGTCGCGATGGAGGTGGGCCGGAGAGGCACCATTTCCGATGGCCTGATCCAGGAAAACTATTTCATGCTCAAGCTGAACATCGTCGTCAGGACCCCCTGGTTCATCCGCACCAAGAACTTCTGATCCGTTCCCTGGACCATTTCCTTCTCCGGAAGTTTTTTCCTAAATTCACTACTCTTCACCAAAAATCCCAGCCCATGCGGTTGCTTCCTTTCCTGGTTGCCGGACTGTTATGCTGTACCCTGGAACCGGCAGTATCCCAACAACGGGATTACGCGATTCGCCCCCTCCCGCTGACCGCCGTTCACCTGTCGGATGGCTTCTGGGCCCCGATAATTGCCAGGGATCATACCAGAACCCTTCCCCATGCCCTTTCCGAGTGCGCCAAGGAGGGGCGCATGACCAATTTTGATATCGCGGCAAACCGGACCAAAGGAAAATTTTGCGGGATCTATCCCTTTGATGATTCCGATATCTATAAAGCTATCGAAGGGGCATCTTATAGCCTGATGGATCAGCCTGACGCAGCCCTGGAAAAAACCATGGACAGTGTGATCGCCCTGGTCACAGCCGCGCAACGTCCGGACGGCTATCTCTATACCGCCCGGGAAACGAATGCCCCCAACCTGGTGAACTGGATGGGACCGGAAAGATGGGTAAACGAACGGAACGGAAGCCATGAATTCTATGATGCCGGGCATTTATATGAGGCTGCCGTGGCCTATTACCAGGCCACCGGGAAACGCAGCCTGCTGGATGCCGCCATCCGGAATGCCGACCTGATCGCTTCCACCTTCGGCCCCGGAAAAAGGGCCATTGCTTCCGGTCATGAGGAAATCGAGGTGGGCCTGGTCAAACTCTATGGGGTGACCCACGATGAAAAATACCTCCGGCTTGCCCGGTTCCTGGTCAACCAGCGCGGCACCATTTCCCACCCGGATGCGAACCCGGATGATCCCTACAGCACGGGGGCCTATAGCCAGGACGACACCCCGGTCGTGGACCAGACCACCGCTGAGGGTCATGCTGTCCGGGCCATGTACCTGTATAGCGCCATGACGGACCTGGTGGCGATGCAGGGGGACTCAGCCTATCTCCATGCCCTGGACCTGATCTGGGATAATATGGTGCATACCAAATATTATATCACGGGAGGGATCGGGGCGATCGGCAACTGGGAGGGTTTCGGCAGGAATTACCAGCTCCCGGACCGGACTGCGTATTGTGAGACCTGTGCAGCCATTGGCTGCGTTCTCTGGAACGAAAGGATGTTCCGGCTGACCGGCGATGCCAAATATGTCAATGTGCTGGAGCAGACCCTGTACAACGGCCTGATTTCCGGGATCTCCCTGGACGGGATGAACTTTTTCTATACCAACACCCTGGAAGTCCGGAAGGATTTTGTCCATCCTGACCTGGAAAGGACCCGCTCCCCCTGGTTTCCCTGCTCCTGCTGTCCCACCAATATCATCCGGTTGATCCCGGCCATTCCCGGCCTCATCTATGCCCAGGGGAACGGAGGCATTTATGTGAACCTTTTTGCCGGAAGCGACGCGACATTTTCTTTTCCCGGAAACCGAACCGTGAAGCTGATTCAACAGACCGGGTATCCCTGGACCGGCCGGGTCACCCTGATATTGTATCCTTCTGCTTCTTTTTCTTTCCCCTTTTTCCTCCGCATCCCGGGATGGGTGGGGCCCCATCCCGTGGATGGCGATCTGTACCATTATACGGATTCATCCACAGCGTTACCTGGGCTGAAAGTGAACGGGCAGGCCGTTCCCTATGAAATGGTGAAGGGGTTCGCTGTAATCCGGAGGCAATGGAAAAAAGGGGATCAGGTGGAATGGGACCTGCCGATGCAGATTAAAAGAGTCCTTGCCAACGAACAGGTGCGGGATGACCGCGGAAAAGTTGCCCTTCAGCGGGGCCCCATTCTTTATTGCGCGGAATGGACCGATAACGGGGGAAGGACCAGCAACATCATCCTCCCGGACGCGGCTTCCCTCCAAACCGAATTCCGTCCGGACCTGCTGGGGGGTGTGCAGGTGATCACGGGGACGGTGCCCGCCCTGAAAGCCTCAACGGACGGGCTTTCCCTTGAAACAGCTTCCCAACCCTTCACGGCCATCCCCTATTATGCCTGGGCCAACCGGGGTCCCGGGGAAATGACGGTCTGGCTTCCCAGGCAGGTCCATGACGTGGAAATCATCGCAAGGAACCGCCCCTGATTTTTAGCGACCCGAAACGCTGAGGGGGGTTTCCACATCCGGCACATTCCATCCTTCCGTGGAAAGGCTGACCTGTTTACCATCGACCAGCCGGGCCGGGCATCCGACCTTCAGGTCCAGGGATGCTCCAGGCGGAATTGAAAAATAATTGGTGGACCAGAATGCGGGAAGCACCAGCTCCCCCCGAGCCTTCAGTTCCGGGTGGAGGAAGAAGGCGAAATGGGTGGAATGGTTGGTGAAACGAAGGGTCCACGCATCGGTGGAGGAACCGGATGTAAAACCGGTCCGGGTCACGGAAACCGCGGCCCCGGGCATCGCGTTGAGGGCTTTGTAATCATGGTGAGGAGCCATCCAGTAAAGGTTCCGGGAGATTACCCGGCCCGTTTTGTCTTTCAGGGAAAGCAGGATGAACCGGAATCCATCTGCGGAGGAGAGCAAGGCGGAAAGGGAAAAGGATTCCCGGGCTCCCGTGGTATCCAGGTCCAGGGCCTGCTGGTGATGATCAAGGGATTTTCCTTCGATGGAGTAGGATGTGGCTTCCACCTCAAGCCCCCTCTGGGGATGGGCGGTCCGGTTGATCACAGCCACCACGGAATCATCCAGGTTCAGCTGGACATGGACAGGCTCCAGGGTATTTTGCATGGAATAATATCCCGCGTTGGCATCCAGGTACCAGTCATAGACCTGCCAGACCAGGCTTGGGAAAGCTGCGTTGAGCTTCCAGAGGATCACGCCTCCGGTGGTGTTGAGGTGATGGGCGGCAGATTCGAAAATGCCCTTGTAGCTGGCCGCGTTCAGCATTTGCATCTTTTCTGAGAATTCCTTCATGCCGGAAGGAGCGCCGTACCTGTCGACCATGGCCTGGTAATACCGCTCGTAGTGGCCGTTGCCGACGCAGGCATCATGGTATCCCCAGGTATTGTTGAGGGGGTAGGGAAGGGTTGAATCCGGGACCAGGCCCGGGATCATCCGGGGCAGGATATCATAGTTCACCTGGGAGGGAATCCCCGTCTCGTCTTTAAAGAGCCAGTCCCTGCCCCTGTCGATCAGCCGGAAATATTGTGCCTCGTCGACCCAGGAATAGGGACCCCCGCTGTAAACCCCGCCCGGCTGGTCATCCGGCCAGCTGGCTTTAAATCCTTCGGGCAATTTGGCGAAGCCGGAGGAGCAGGGGATAAAGGGCCGGGTGCCGTCCAGGGTGGAAACATTATCCCGCATGGCCTGGTACAATGCTTCCCGGGCATGGCCTTCATTGCCCCCGGTCCAGACCAGCAGGCTGGGGTGGTTGCGGATCCGGAGTATCGTGCTGATCACATTCCGGACAAAGACATCTCCCTGGAGGGGCCATTTATTGGACCCCTTGAATTCTCCCTGGGTATCTCCTGTCACCCAGAAATCCTGCCAGACCAGCAGCCCGTAGCGGTCTGCCAGTTCAAAGAAAATATCCGGAGGAGTCACCCCTCCTCCCCAGATCCTGAGAAGGTTTACGTTTCCGTTCCGGGCAAGCCTCAGCTCATCATCATACCGGGTGGAATCCCGGTTGAGCATCATGTCAGGAACCCAGGCCCCTCCATTGAGGTGGATTTTGACGCCGTTCACATAGAAATCCCTCCGGGCCCATCCATTCAGGGTGGTTTCAACGGAACCCACCTGACGGATCCCAAAAAAGAATGAAGTATCATCCGAGACCTGGGTGCCATGGAGGTATTGCAGGCGGATCCGGTACAGGTCCGGTTTGCCGTATCCGTTAGGCCACCAGAGGTGAGGATGGTGAAAGACCAGGGCGTTGACCTGGTCCGGGTTCAGTTCAACGAGGGTTTTGCCTCCTGCGGGTATGGAAATATCCCGGCTGACGAGGACCGGAACCCCGGGAAAGGTTTCCGGGGTAATGGTCACCCGGAGCATCCCCTGGCTTTCCTGGCTGCCCGAATTGGAAAGCGCCAGGTGGAGGTCGATCCGGGCGGTGCTGGTGTCGGGCAATCCGGGAAGGGTGGTCACCACCTGGGGATCCTGGATCACGACATCCCCGGAGGTCCGCAGATAGACGGGTTGCCAGATGCCGATGTTGCGGTCCCTGACGGCCGGGATCCAGTCCCAGCCCACGGAACAGAGCATGGTCACGTTTTTTCCGATATCCCCTGTGGGGCCCCCGTTGGCATAAAAATCGCCGAGGGCATTGAGTTGGGGATGGGAGGGAAGCCCGGGATAATCCAGGGGATAGATCTTCACCGCCAGACCATTCACTGCGCCGGCCCGGATCCCGGAGCTCACATCCAGGCTGTATTGGGCGAACATGCCGGCCATCTGGGAGGAATCCGCGACCTGGACTCCATTCAGCCAGACCTCGGCCCGGTAATTGATTCCCTTGAAAATGAGCTGGAAATGCTTTCCCCGGTCGGAAGCAGGAACCCGGAAAATGGTCCGGTACCAATAAGGCTTTTTCCAGGGATTGGGATCATTGGGCAGGAATGAATATTGTTCCAGGTTCCATTGTTTGTTGAACGAGTCGTTGGCGTCCGGGATTTTCATGTTGTTGAGCCCGATATAGGGATCCGGGTAAACCTGGTTGGCCACCAGTCCGGTCAGGACGGTGCATGGAACCTTGACCGGATACCAATAATCCTTCGCCGTGAATCCGGGAGCAGAAAGTTCGGCTCCGGAGGCCTGGATCAGGGCGGAGGACTGGAGGCTGAAGCGGGTCAGCTTCACCTGTTTTACCGCGGCTTCCTGGGCCCGGGAAAGTTGCGGAAGGCTGCATACCGTCAACAGGAAGGCAAATCGGGAAAATAAGGACATGGGTGGAAATTAAGCGGGTTCAAATTAGGCCATGTGGCCCAATTATACAAGGAGGAAGGGGTGGGGTGGATAGCCGGGTGCGGTTCCGGGAAGCCTTTCAGCTTTCCAGGGCCTGCCGGGGAATCCCCGCACAAAAAAAGTTTGCCGCCGATTGAAATTTCCGGGTTAAATTATCTCGCAAATCCCCCCTTCATGTCCCGATGGATCTATCCCCTTTGCCTGCTGGTTTCATTAGGCGGCCTGCGCCAGACTCATGCCCAGGATCTGCCGGGTAGAAAGCAAATCAATTTTGACGCCGGCTGGAGGTTTCATTTCGGGGATGCAAGCGATCCGGAGCGGGATTTCAATTACGGGATCGCCGATATTTTTTCCAAAGAAGCTTCCGGGGGAAATACCCCCATCGATCCCCGGTTCCAGGACAGCGGCTGGCAGGAGGTACAACTGCCCCATGACTGGGTGGCCTCCCTGCCCTTTGTGCATTCCCCCGATTACTGGGTCATTGCCCATGGCTACAAACCGGTCGGCGGCCTTTTTCCCCAAACCAGCATCGGATGGTACCGAAAGACGTTCCGGCTTCCGGACGGGGACACCTCCATGAGATACTCGATTCAGTTTGACGGGATCTTCCGGGACAGCAAAGTTTGGCTGAACGGCAATTACATCGGTTCCAATTTCTCCGGCTATATCGGGGCGACCTATGACATTTCGGATTTTCTGAATTATAAGGGTCCCAACACCCTGGTGGTCCGGGTCGATGCCACCCAGTATGAGGGCTGGTTCTATGAGGGTGCAGGAATCTACCGCCACGCCTGGCTGAATGAATTCCCCCAGGCCCATATCGACCATCCGGGATGGTTCGTGCATTCCACCAGCACCCCGAAACAGGCTACCGTGACAGTCGAGACGCCCCTGACCAATGCCGCGGGGTCACCGGAAGAAGGAGAGCTCAGCAGCTATATCACCGGAAGGGATGGTAGGATCGTGGCCAGGGCGAAAGCCATCCCGGTTCATTTGCTGGCCGGAGATTCCAAAACCTTCACCCAGCAGATCCAGGTTCCTTCTCCCAGGCTTTGGTCCCTGGAAGATCCATACCTGTACCGGGTGGTCACCCTGCTCCGGTCCGCCAACGGGGTGGAAGACAGCGTCCGGATCCGGTTCGGGATCCGCACCATAAAGGTGGACAACCGGAAGGGGCTTTTCCTGAACGGGAGGCATGTGGAGATCCAGGGAGTCTGCTGTCACCAGGATCATGCCGGGGTGGGGAGCGCCCTGCCGGATTACCTTCAATTTTACCGGATCGGCCTGCTCAAACAGATGGGGGCTAACGCCTACCGGACCAGCCATAACCCGCCCACCCCGGAGTTGCTGGATGCCTGTGACAGCCTGGGCATGCTGGTCCTGGATGAAAACCGGCTGCTGAACAGCAGCCCCGAATATGAAAGCCAGTTCGGGCGCCAGATCATCCGGGACCGCAATCATCCGAGCGTGTTCATGTGGTCAATCGCCAATGAGGAGGGGCGGGTTCAGACCACCCCCACCGGCAAAAGAATCGCCCAGTCCCTGATCCGGCTCCAGCAAAAGCTGGACCCTACCCGGACCTGCACCTATGCAGCGGATGTGGGCAATATTTTCCAGGGAGTGAATGAGGTGATTCCGGTCCGGGGATTCAATTACCGGATTGCATCCATTGATGCCTATCACGCAGACCATCCCGATCAGCCGGTAATGGGCACCGAAATGGGAAGCACGACCACCGACCGGGGCATTTACAGGATTGACTCGGTGAATGGGTACCTCACCGACCTGGATACCATCCATCCCTGGTGGGCGACTACCGCGGAATACTGGTGGACCATCGCCGCCGCCCGCCCCTGGTTCATGGGTGGATTTGTCTGGACGGGCTTCGATTACCGCGGGGAGCCTACTCCCTTCGAGTGGCCGAACATCAGCTCCCATTTCGGGCTGATGGATGCCTGTGGGTTCCCGAAGAACATCTATTATTATTATAAGGCCTGGTGGTCGGACAGCGATGTGCTCCATATCGCCCCCCACTGGAACTGGAAAGGCAGGGAGGGGGAACCCATCCTGGTCTGGGTGGATAGCAACGCCGACAGCGTGAAGCTGTCCCTGAATGGTCAGGATCTGGGGACCAGGCCCGTGCCCAGACAAGGCCACCTGGAGTGGACGGTTCCCTATCATCCAGGAACCCTTTCTGCCATCGGTTACCGGAAGGGCAGGACCTTTGCGGACACTGTGCAGACCACGGGAGATCCGGTCCGGGTCAGCCTTCAGGCCACCCGGACCCGCATCCTGGCCACCGGTGAAGATGCTGTCGTCGTGAATGTGGATGCCCTGGACGCCGAAGGAAGGGAGGTTCCGGTCGCCGGGGACCTGGTCCGGTTCACCCTAAGGGGCCCGGGCCGAATCATCGGGGTCGGCAACGGGGACCCCAGCAGCCATGAACCGGACCAGTGCGAGCCCGGGAAATGGGAGCGGCATTTGTTCAATGGCAAATGCCAGGTCATCCTGGAATCCGCAGAACAACCGGGAGCACTCCGGCTGGACGCGGAAGCCCCAGGGCTGCAGGGAGATACCTGCGGGATCCGGGTCAGCCCGGCCCAACCCGGTCCCAATTGAAGGTCAATATTTAATTTGTATACCCATGAACCTTTCTGAAAAATCCAGAATCCAATTCCGGGTCAGGATGATTTTGGGACTGGCTGCAGCCTCCTGTTTCATTTTTGGATCCGCCACCGGCCAACCTGAAAGCTTGACTCCGGTTCATCAGCTCCGCGGTAGAATCCTGGGAGCTGATATTTCCTTCCTTCCCCAGGTGGAAGCCTCCGGCAAGAAATTTTATGACCATGGCAAACCGATGGATGCCATCCTGCTGCTGAAACAATACGGATTCAACTATATCCGCCTCAGGATCTTCGTCAATCCCCGGGATTCCGGCGGGTACTCCCGGGAGGGGTATTGCGACCTGGAGCAAACCGAACAGATGGCCACCCGGATTAAGGCGGCCCACATGAAATTCCTGCTGGACTTCCACTACAGCGACTATTGGGCAGACCCGGGAAAACAGTTCAAACCTGCTGCCTGG
>JANWKA010000068.1 GCA_025451655.1 Chitinophagaceae bacterium
GGCCTGATCTGCCTGGTGAAAGTATTTGCGACCACCCTGACCATTTCGGGGGGAGGAAACGGCGGAAATTTCGCTCCTTCCCTTTTCGCCGGGGCCTTCCTCGGATATTTTTTTGCCTCCGCCGCCTCCCTGCTTCATATCCATGCCCTTCCCATGGCCAACTTTGCCATCGTGGCCATGGCCGGTGTCATGAGCGGAGTCCTTTATGCCCCCCTCACGAGCATATTCCTGATCGCCGAGGTGACCGGGGGCTATGACCTGTTCATCCCCCTGATCATTGTATCTGCCGCATCCTACCTGATTGTGAAACGTTTTGCCCCTTATTCTGTGGATACCCGGGGGATGGCCAGCCGGGGGGACATCTTCACCCGGGAACCCGATCGCAACCTCCTGGGCATGCTTATGGTAAAAGACCTGCTGGACAAAGACATCCTTTCGGTTTCCCCACAGGGCCGGCTCCGGGATCTGGTGGAGCTGGTGAAGAAAAGCCACCGGAACCTGTTTGCTGTGGTGGATGAAAAACAGGTGCTCCAGGGCATCATCACCCTGGATGATATCCGGGAGGTGATGTTCAACAGTGCGCTGTATGAAACCGTGGAAATCAGCCAGCTCATGAAATTTCCGCCCGAGGTGATCCAGGATCATGAGGATATGGGCGAAGTCATGAAAAAGTTCGACCAGTCCCAGGCCTGGAATCTTCCCGTGGTCCGGGATGGCATGTTCCTGGGGTTCATTTCCAAATCGGCCCTGCTCAGCCGTTACAGGAGCCTGCTCAAGGATTATTCATGAACCCGCTTCTGGCAGAATTATTTGGAGGAAAGGGGGCACCCCCTGTATATTTGCGCCAGTTCTTGAATAAACTTATCCAGAAAGGCTGAGGGACTGGCCCGATGAAGCCTTGGCAACCTGATTTTCAAGGTGCCAATTCCGACTCCTTCAAGGAGGCAGATAAGACGGGCAATCATCCGGGGATCCCATCCTTCCGCGGCCGTTTTTCCTCCCTTAAGTGTGTTCCCCTCCGGTGCCAGCGTCCCGGCCCCTGCCGGTTTATAAAATTTGGATACCTGTTCACCTGGAATGGAAAAGAAAATCATCAACCTGGGGATCTTCGGCTTCGGCTGCGTTGGCCAGGGCCTTTATGAGGTACTCAGCAAAACCAAGGGCATCAATGCCCGGGTCCGGAAGATTTGCATCAAGCACCCCGACAAGCAACGGCCGATCGATTCGAGCTATTTCACCACCGACCAGCATGAGATCCTGGACGACCCTTCCATCGATGTGGTGGTGGAACTGATCAACGACACCGAGGCGGCCTTCCAGATTGTGTCCACCGCTCTCCGCAACGGGAAAGCCGTGGTCAGCGCCAGCAAAAGAATGATTGCCGAGAACCTCCGCTCCCTCTATGATCTGCAGCAGCTCCACCGGATGCCCTTACTGTACGAAGGAGCTTGCTGCGCCAGCATCCCGGTGATCCGTAACCTGGAGGAATATTATGACAATGACCTGCTCAATGGGGTTGAGGGCATTTGCAACGGTTCCACCAATTATATCCTGTCCAAAATCTTCGAGGAACACCAGGATTTTTCCAGCGCTCTTTCCAGGGCCCAGGAACTGGGGTTCGCGGAAAGCGATCCCTCCCTGGACATTGAAGGCTTCGATCCCAAGTTCAAGATCTGCATCCTGCTGTTGCATGCTTTTGGGACTTTCGTGAAACCCGCCGAGGTCATGAACTTCGGGATCAGCAGGCTGAACGATTTTGACATCAGTTTCGCGCGGCAGCGGGGTTGCACCATCAAGCTCATTGCCAAATGCCGCAAGCAGAATGGAAATGTGGTGACCTACGTGCTTCCGCACCTGGTCCCCAGGTCCCACCTGCTCAGCGATGTGCAGAATGAATACAACGGGATCCTGGTGGAAAGCACTTTTGCAGAAAACCAGTTCTTCGTGGGCAAAGGGGCCGGGGGCACTGCCACGGGGAGCGCGGTACTTTCAGATATCTCGGCCCTTACCTATAACTACCGGTACGAATACAAAAAGATCGGCCAGTCCAATCCCCTTTCCCTCACCCAAAACCTCCAGCTGAAGATCTACCTGCGCTATACCGAAGCGGGACAGGTGGATTTGGAGGATTTTGATTCCCTTTCCGAGAAATATGAATCCTCGGAAAACCGCTATGTGGTGGGTTTGATCAACCTCTCCCGGCTCCGGGAAGCTTCCTGGCTGAAAAACCCCGGGGTCAATATCCTGGTGATGGATTAGGGATCCCCTTCAGGGGATTTTTCCGGCCATCCCCCGGAGGGCACGGACCACCTGGCTCACCGGCAATCCCATGACATTATAAAAGCTCCCCCGGATTTTTTCGATCCCGAGGATCCCGATCCGTTCCTGGATCCCGTAGGCCCCTGCCTTGTCCAGGGGTTGCTCCCGGAACACGTAATCCAGGATCTCCTCCTGCTCCAGGCTGCGGAACCAGACTTCGGTGGTTTCTGTAAAGAGGATCTTCTGGTCTCCCCTGAAAAGGCACACCCCCGTGATCACCTGGTGCATCCGTCCGGAAAGGGCCTCCAGCATCCGGATGGCTCCGGGGGTATCGACGGGTTTACCCAGGACCCTCCCTTCCAGGAACACCAGGGTATCGGCCGAAAGAATCAGTTCCCCGGGCAGGGAACCGGAAAGTACAGAGGCAGCCTTTTTTTCAGCCAGGAAGGCGGGGATCCTTTCCGGTTCCATTCCCTCCGGCCAGTCCTCCCCGGCCCGGGGATGGCGGACTTCAAAGGAGATTCCGGCTTCCAGAAGCAGCTGGCTCCTGCGGGGTGAACTGGAGGCCAGAATGAGGGGGAAGGGCAGATCCATGGCCGGGGTTCAGGTGAAAAAAAGCATGCTCAGGATCCCTGTCAGCATGACCCCCTTTAACAGGGTGCTGGTCCGGTGGAAATGGGCGGGGAGGGTGGCTCTTTTCAATTGGGTGGCTGTGAAAACCAGGGGCAATTGCACCAGGGCCCCGAGATAAGCTACCTCCCCCCACCATCCCCAGGCCCCCAGCCGGAACTGAACCAAAAGGACCAGCAGGATGAGCAAGGCGATAAGCCCATAGCAGATCCGCTTTGCGGAGTCAATTCCCCAGGCGATAGGAATGGTCCTGCAACCCTCCTTCAGGTCACCGGGCAGGTCCTCCAGATCCTTGACGATCTCCCGGACCAGGGAGATCAGGAAGGCGAAAAGGGCATACATGGCCAGGATCCGGTCCAGCCTGTAGGCCACATAGACGGGCTGGTTGAATGGGTGCCGGTAAAGTCTGGGCTCATAAATTCCGATCACCAGAACGGTCATCGCGGTGAGCAGGGAGATCACCAGGTTTCCGGTGATCAGCTGACGCTTGAAGGAAGTGGAATAAAACCAGAGCAGCCCTGTGCACAGGGGCTGGATGAAACCGGCCATCCAGTTATGCTCCCAGATAGCCACCAGGAATCCCAGGATCACGGCGGTGGCATTCAGCAGGGTATGCCAGGCGATGGCCCATCTGCGGCTGATGGACTTGTCCACGATGATCCGCTCCGGACGGTTGATCAGGTCGATATTGATGTCAAAATAATCGTTGATGATGTAGCCCGCTGCGGCCACCAGGACGGTAGACAGGCAAAGCAGGAAGAACATCGTTCCGTTCAGGGTCGGCCGGGCACCGTACCAGCCCAATACGGGTTGGATTACCCCATACTGGAGGAGGTATTGGGTCAAAAGGATGAAGATGAGGTTCGGATACCGGACCAGGCGCAGGAATGAACCAACCAGTTTCAGGAGCTTCCGGATTTGCAATTTTAAAACCATTTTAGACCCGTCATCCTTCTTCCCAAAGTCCATGGAGCCGGAGCACTTTTTCAATGACATCCCGGACGCAGCCGGCTCCTCCCTGGAATGGGGAGATATATTTGCAGCAGGACTTGACCTGCGGTGCGGCATCCGAGGGGCAGACCGGAACCCCGGCCAGTTTCAGGGCAGGAAGGTCAGGCAGGTCATCTCCCATATACAGCAAACCGGAAGCGTTGATCATTTCCTGATGCAGGATACCGGAAAGGTAGGCCCCCTTGTCCCGGACGCCCATGAAGACCTGGTTCATGCCCAGCTGGCGCAACCTTTGGGCTACCCCGTCAGACCGGGCCCCGGATATGGCCATCACCCGGAACCCTTTGTTCACCGCCAGTTGCAGGGCATATCCATCCCGGATATGCATCGTCCGCAGCAAATCGCCGCTGTCGGTGACCAGCAATTTTCCGTCCGTCATCACCCCATCCACATCAAAGGCCATGACCTGGACCGTCCGGAACAGGGACAGGGAATTTTCCATTGGGGTCAGTTTGCGCCCGGATCCCCCTGGGGATCCGGGTCGGGATAATAATGATAGATATGGTCGGAAATCATCCGGTAAAAATCCCGGAGCCCCGGATAGGGGGCAAGCAGTTCCAGGTGGAGGTCAATGGTTCCCCGGTCATGCCTCCGGGCCGGTCCCGTCTGCATGTCAAGGGGATCGAACCGTTCGGCCCGGTCGAAGGTTTCCTGAAGGAGGGGCTTGAGCAAATCGAAATCAATGGATTCACTCCGACAATAATCCGCGGCCAGGCTGATCATGTGATTGGTGAAATTATTGCAGATCACCGCGGCCAGGTGCAGTTTCATCCGGTGCTCGGAATCCATTTCACGGACCAGGGGAGAAATGCTTTCTGCCAGGGTCTTGAGCCGGGTCAGGGTAGTTTTATCCCTTGCTTCCACCAGCATGGGGATGGGACGGATCTGCTTGATGTCCTTGCGCAGGGACTGAAGGGGGTAAAGCACCCCGGTGCCGGTGGAGATTTTGGAAATCGCTGACAGGGGAAGGGAGCCCGCGGTATGGGCGGCAATGCGCCTGCCCAGGCGGAGGGTCTCATTGAGGTGGTGGACGGCACGGTCGGTCACCGCCAGGAGGTAAACGTCCGCGTTCATGGAAAGATCGTTAAGGTCTGTCCCATGGTGGGCGTTGAGCTTATCGGCCAGTTCCCGGGCATGGATGGGGTCCCTGCTGATCACCTGGACGATCTGGTGCCCGGAAAGCTCCAGCATGTGACCGAAGGTATGTGCGACGTTACCGGAACCAATGAGAACAATTTCCATGGAAATACCGGCAGCGGATGAGGCAAGCCGTTTATTGCCGCTAAACTAAGATTAATGCGTTTGAATTCTTTAAAAAATCTGATCCCGCCCCCTGGTTCAGGCCCTACGGTTCATCGCCCGCAACGGATGATTGCGATCCCGGGCAGGCTCCAATTCCGTTTCCGGTCCGCCGTTTTCCGGGAGGGATGGGGGGTTGTTTTAAATAAATTGTACCATTGTGGCGATGGGTTTGCTCCCGGAAAGCCGGGCAGCGTCTCCGGGAGCGGACAGGAATGCCGCTCCGTCAGGCCCTGGGACTGCATTTCCGGCCCAAGTACGGGGAGAATATTCCGGAGGATGAGGGGAGGTAGCCGTACTATTCTATATTTGCGAAAAAATTCAAAGGCGGATTTCCGCGAGGATCTGATAAACGGGAAGGTCATGGCTAAGAATTTGCTGATTGTGGAATCTCCTGCCAAAGCAAAAACCATTGAGAAAATCCTGGGATCTGATTTCCAGGTTAAATCCTGTTTCGGACATATCCGAGACCTGGAGAAGGACGACATGGGCATTGACCTCCAGCACGAATTCCGACCGACCTATATCGTACCGGAGGAAAAGGAAAAAGTCGTCAGGGAATTGAAGAAAGTGGCCAAATCATCAGATGAAGTCTGGCTGGCCACGGATGAAGACCGGGAGGGGGAAGCCATTTCCTGGCATCTCTGCGAGGTGCTGGGCCTTGACCCCGGGGTCACCAAGAGGATCGTTTTCCATGAGATCACCAGGCCGGCCATTCAGCAGGCGGTAAAGAATCCGCGCATCCTGGATATGAACCTCGTCAACGCCCAGCAGGCCAGGAGGATCCTGGACCGGATCGTGGGCTTTGAGCTCAGCCCGGTGCTCTGGCGTAAAATGGGGATGAAAAATTCCCTTTCCGCCGGCAGGGTCCAGTCCGTGGCTGTCCGCCTGATCGTGGAACGGGAAAGGGAGATCCAGGCCTTTTCACCCCAAAGCAGTTTCCGGGTGGGGGCCAGCTTCAGCGCAAAGGATGCGGGGGACCGGTGGGTCTCTTTCCGGGCCGAAGGGCCTGGACGGCTCCCGGATCCGGAAAGCGCCGGCAAATTCCTGGAGTCCTGCATCGGGGCGGAATATACGGTCAGGGAGGTCCAGGTCAAGCCTGCCCGCAAATCCCCGGCAGCACCCTTCACCACCTCCACCCTGCAGCAGGAAGCGAGCCGCAAACTGGGGTATTCGGTGAGCCGGACCATGGTGCTGGCCCAGAAGCTCTATGAAAGCGGCCGGATCAGTTACATGCGCACCGATTCGGTCAACCTTTCCGAAACGGCGCTCGAGGATATCGGCCAGGCCATCCGGGGCAATTTCGGACCCGAATACCTCGAGTCCAGGACCTTCCGCAACCGCAACGAATCGGCCCAGGAAGCCCACGAAGCGATCCGTCCTACCAACATGGCCCAGTCCACGATCGAGGATTCCGATACCCGAAGGCTTTACGAACTGATCTGGAAGCGGACCATCGCTTCCCAGATGAGCGATGCCGAACTGGAAAAGACAACGGCCCGGATCGCTATTTCCACCACCAGGGAGGAACTCACCGCGACCGGCGAAGTGATGAAATTCGAGGGATTCCTCAAAGCCTACCGGGAGGACCGGGACGAGGAAGACGGTTCTGAGGAAAATCCCGAAGGCCTGCTTCCCCCGCTGGCTGCAGGCCAGTCCCTCCGGTTCGAAGAAATGCAGGCCACCGAAAGGTTCACCCGTCCTGCCCCCCGGTATACCGAAGCGAGCCTGGTCAAAAAACTGGAAGAGCTGGGGATTGGCCGTCCATCCACCTATGCCCCCACCATCTCCACCATTCAGAAAAGGGGGTATGTTGAGAAAAGGGACAAGGAGGGGGTTCAGCGCCAGTTTCAGGTCCTGTTGCTCCGGGAAGGAAAGATCACCACGGTCAGTCAGCAGGAAATCACCGGCGCCGAGAAATCCAAGATGTTCCCCACCGACCTCGGCATGCTGGTGACCGGTTTTCTGAAAACCCATTTCAACAGGGTGATGGATTATGGATTCACCGCAAAGATCGAGGAGGAATTTGATGAAATCGCCAATGGCAAAAAGGTCTGGAATGAAATGATCGGAACCTTCTACCAGCCATTTCACGAATCGGTCGAAAACACCCTGGAGCATGCCGAAAGGGTCCGCGGGGAAAGATCCCTGGGAGATGATCCCGCTACCGGAAAGCCCGTGGTGGCCAGGATGGGAAGATATGGTCCCATGGTCCAGATCGGACAGGCCAGCCAGGAAGAAAAACCCCGGTTTGCCAAGCTGAAATCGACCCAGAGTATCGAGACCATCACCCTGCCGGAGGCCCTGGAACTGTTCCGGCTTCCGAGGAACCTCGGCCTGTTCGAGGAAAAGGAAGTGGTGATCAATATCGGGCGGTTTGGCCCCTACGCCCAGCATGACAAGAAATTCTATTCCCTGGGAAAGGATTTGGATCCCTATTCGGTGGCCCTGGACCGGGTCATTCCCCTGATCCGGGAAAAAAGGGAAACCCGGGACAACAAAACCATCAAGGTATTTTCCACGGGCAATATCCAGATCTTAAGGGGTCCATACGGACCCTATATCAAACAGGGCACCCGCAATTACCGCCTGCCGAAGGACAAGACGGAGTCGGCGGCCGCACTCACGCTGGAGGAATGCAAGGAGATCATCGAGAAGGGGAAGGCCAGCCCGGGAAAAAGAAAGAGATTTCCACGGAAAAAACCCCAGGCCAGGGAGCCTGGTTCAAAATAAACAGGAAGCTTTCCGCCTGATGAATGAGAATAAGGAAATATCCGCCCTGCTGCAGCTGATCGATGACCCGGACCAGGAGGTCTTCGAGACGGTGGCGGAAAAGATCGTCCGGTACGGAAAGGGGATCATCCCGAACCTGGAGCATCTCTGGGAAAACACCCCGGACGAGGCCGTCCAGGAGCGGATCGAACTGCTCATCCACAGGCTCCATTATTATGATCTCCGGGAAGACCTCCATATCTGGACCCGGGGGGATGAACCGGATCTGTTGCAGGGAGCCATGCTCGTTGCCAGGTACCAGTTTCCGGACCTCCAGTCGGCGAGCCTGCTGGGGCACCTCAACAAAATCAAAAGGAATATCTGGCTGGAACTGAACAACTACCTCACTCCCCTGGAACAGGTCAACGTCCTGAACAGCATCATTTACAATTATTTCGGTATGAAGGGCTCCGAGGTCTCCTACCAGCACCCCAACCAGTTCTTCATCAATCAGGTGATGGAATCCCGGAAAGGCAACCCGATTACCATCGGGATCCTGTATCAGATCCTCTGTTCCATGCTGGATATTCCGATCCATGCAGTCAACGTGCCGAGGCAATATATTATGGGATATTTTGAGGCCGGAACAGCGGAAAACCCGCAATTGGGCAAATTGCAGTTTTATATCGATCCCATGCAGGGACAAATCTTCACCCAGAAGGATATTGATACTTACCTGAAAAGGATTTCGGTGCCCCCGGTACCTTCCTATTTCAGGCCGATCTCCCCGCGCCGGATCATCCGGAACCTCCTGGAGGAACTGGCCAAATGCTTCCGGAGTGAAAAGGAAAATTTCCGTTTCGGGGAACTGATGAACCTTTCGTCCATCCTGGAAGACAGAAAACCGGCCTAATTACCGTTTTTAGACAATTTGCCGTTCAATCCCTCCATTCCGATCATGTCATCGATCACATTGACCGCCTCATCCAGGTACATGTCCTTGCGATAGGCCTGGAGCTGCATCCGGTTGAGGCTGACCGCGGTGGAGTCGGAATCTATGGCCGGCATATCCTGTGGCAGGTTGGAAAGCTGAAGAGCCGGAACTTCCTTGGTGATATTATCCATCTTGCGGAGGGCCGCATCATTTTCTTCCAGCTGGCTGCGGTAGGCCGTAATATTGAGAGGCATCACCTTGTTTGAATCCATCCGCTTCATCAGCTGGATGTCCGTGTCCATCTGCCGGAAGGCCGGACTGGCAGAAACCCGTTCCCCGCTCCTTGCTTTCAGGTAGGAAAGGTTGAGGGAATGGCCCCAGGGCTGGTATTGCGCCGGTGCGATCTGGTCCCAGGCCATGGCATCCATATCCGTCCTTTCGGCGACTCCGAAATAAGGATCCGGAAGGATGATGTCCGGCACGACTCCCTTCAGCTGGGTGGAACCTCCGTTGATCCGGTAGAATTTCTGGATGGTGAGCTTCAGGTCCCCGAGGGGGGCCCCAAAGGCCGATTTATCTCCCCGCAGAAAATCATCGAGGTCGTATTTGCGCTGAACGGTCCCCTTCCCGTAAGTTGCGGGGCTTCCGATGATCACGGCCCTTCCATAATCCTGCAGCGCAGCAGCCAGGATTTCAGAGGCGGATGCGCTGTACTCATTGACCAGGACGATCAGGGGTCCGTTGTAAACCGGAGGGCCGTTGTGGTTGCGGTCCACGGTAATAGATCCGTCCCTGGAACGAACCTGCAC
Source organism: Chitinophagaceae bacterium (assembly GCA_025451655.1). Taxonomy (GTDB): domain Bacteria; phylum Bacteroidota; class Bacteroidia; order Chitinophagales; family Chitinophagaceae; genus JANWKA01. Next base: position 9,655 of record JANWKA010000068.1, read on the forward strand.
CACGGGGCCCTGGGGCTCAAAAAGGCCCCCGATGTCAACCGCATCCGAGAGGGATCCTCCTCCGTTGAATCTCAGGTCCAGGATGATCCCGTCCACCCCGGCTGCATTGAGCTTGCTGATTTCGGTGAGCATGTCCTGGGAACAATGCCTGCCTCCGGCCTGGTCGAAATCGGCGTAAAATTCCGGGAGCACGATGAATCCGATCTTGTGATGATCGTTCTGGATCAGGTAGGATTTGGCGAAGGTTTCATCGATATGGACCACGTCCCGGACGATCTGGATGGTTTTGAGGGCTCCATTGGGCTGTTTGACCGTCAGGCTCACCGTGGTTCCCTTGTCGCCCCGGATGATCTTGACGGCATCATTAGTTTCATATCCCGTGATGTCGACCGGTTCCTGGCTTCCCTGTCCCACCTTGAGGATCACATCGCCCGCCTTGAGTTCTCCTTCCTTCCAGGCCGGCCCGCCCGTGACAATACTGGCAATTTTGATGTTGCCTTCCGGGGTTCCCTGTAGCAGGGCCCCGATGCCATAAAAAACACCGGACATGGTCTCATCAAAATACCGGTTATCCACCGGGGCGAAATAATCCGTGTGCGGATCCATGGTATGGGTCAGGGCATCCATGAACATGGAAAACCGTTCCTTTTCCCCCACCTTCCCGATATGCTCGAAATAATGATCATAAATCTTTTTGACCTTTTGGCGGGCTTCCGTTTCCAGGTCCGCCAGGGTCTTTTCCCTGAATCCAGCGGAATCTTTCTTCAGGGCCGCCTGCTGGTCCTGGAGTCCGGCCAGGACGTCCAGGGTTTTGTATTTCAGCAACTTCCTCCAGACATCCCGGAGCCTTGCGGAATCCGGGGCATAAACCTGATGATCCGGATCCAGGTCGATCTGCTCAGGCCTGGAAAAATCAAAGGGAGCCGAAAGCAGGTCGGGGTATATCTTCCTGGCCTGGTTGACGCGAATATCAAAAATGCTGTCTGCATCGTGCAGGAACCCCAGGGAGGATTCCCCGAGCAATTCCCCCTGAAGGGTATTCTTGTACCTGCTGAGGTAACTGATGTCCGGCTGGATGAAGAATTTTTTTTCATCATCCAGGGATTTCAGGTATTTATCATAAACCTCCACTGAATACCGGGCATCGATCGGCTTGGGATGATAATCTCCCTTTTCCAGGATATTGGTGACCAGGGTGACGATGGTGGCTTCCCTTCCGGGGGGATCGGAGGCTGGATGATTGGCCCGGAATGCCAGAATGCCCGCGGCAGCTCCCAAAAGGACCGCCCCCGCTGCAATAATTCTGATTTTCATCGCTTGGGTCACGTTTTTGCAAATTTAAGGAGATGGGGGACCTGTCCGGCCCCGGCGGTCCCATTTAACAATACGTTATGGGTCCCGGTCCGGTCTGGATCTTTCAATTAATATACCAAACGGCGCTTTCCTGCACCGGCCATCCATTTGAGGCCCAAATATACCCCTTCCCTGCCAATCGGTCCCCGCCGGGAAGGGTTTCGAAAATGCCCTGGCCGGCCCCTGCGATTGAGGTAATTCCCTATTTTTGGACTCCAAGAATGGTCAAAAAAAACGATCCCTACTCGGCCCTCAGAGTTCCGGAGTTCAGAAAATACCTGGTTTCCCGATTCTCCATCATCTTCGCCCTCAACATGCAGGCCACCATCGTGGGCTGGAAGATCTATGAGATCACCCGGGATCCCCTTTCCCTGGGGCTGGTCGGACTGGCCGAGCTGATTCCCGCATTTTCCCTGGCCCTGCCAGGCGGCCATTTCGTGGACCGCCATGAAAAAAGGAATCTCCTTCTGGCCTGCGTGGGTGCCTATGTCCTTTGCGCGGTGTCTTTCCTGCTGGTGACCAGTAATTCCGCTCTCGGTCATTTCCGGGTGCACACCATCGCCCGGGCCATGTACGGTATCGCTTTTGCAGGCGGGATCGTCAGGGCTTTCAGCGGTCCTTCGACCTTCTCCCTGATGTCCCTGGTCCTTCCCAGGGACCAGTTACCCAACGGGACGACCTGGAGCTCGACTGCATGGCAGTCGGGAGCGGTCCTGGGACCGCTCCTGGGCGGATTGATGTATGCCTGGACCGGGGTTTCAGTCACCTTTGCCACGGTCGGGGCTTTCCTGCTGCTTGCCGGCATGAGCCTGCTGCGCATCTCACCCCAGCCGATCCATTACAAAATGACCGAAGGCGAAAGCATCTGGTCTGGCCTTACCGAAGGGATCCGGTTTGTTTTCCGGACCCGGGAGATCCTCTCCGCCCTGTCCCTGGACCTGTTCGCAGTCCTGTTTGGAGGTGCAATCGCCCTCCTCCCGGTCTATGCTGACCTGATCCTCCATGTCGGGGCAAAGGGGCTCGGTGCCCTCCGGGCCGCGCCGGCCGTCGGATCCTGCATCACCCTGGTGCTGCTGGCCCACGTGCCCCTGGACCGCAAACCCGGCCTGAAACTGCTCGGGGCCGTGTTCGCCTTCGGACTCAGCATCATCCTGTTCGGTCTCAGTGTCAATTTCCTGCTTTCTCTTTTTGCCCTTTTTCTCAGCGGGATGTTTGATGGGGTCAGCGTGGTCATCCGCAACACCATCCTGCAGATGAAGACTCCGGATGCCATGCGGGGCAGGGTCAGCGCGGTCCATACCATGTTCGTGGGGTCCTCCAATGAATTCGGAAGCTTTGAGAGCGGAGTGACGGCAAAGTGGATGGGGGCGGTTCCTGCTGTCGTATTCGGAGGCTGCATGACCCTGGGCGTGGTCATTTCCACCTACCTGATTTCACCCGCCCTGAGGAAACTTAGCCTGAAATGATCAATCCCTGGGTCCAAAAAGCAGGGAACCGATCCGGACCAGGGTCGCTCCCTCTTTCGCTGCGATGGAATAATCTGAACTCATGCCCATGGACAGCTCCCGGAACCAGGGGAAATCAGCAAAAAATTTCTCCTGCAATTTCCCCAGCAGTTCTTTCATTTTCCGGAACTCTTCCCGGACCAGGGCCTGATCGTCCGTCAGGGTGGCCATTCCCATCAGCCCGATCAGCCGGGCCTGGGAAAAATCCCCCGGCCTGGAGCCGATGGTTTGGGCCAGGTCAAAAAGGGAAGCCTCATCCAGTCCGAACTTGGTTTCTTCCCTGGAAATATGCACCTGGAGGAGGCAGTCGATGACCCGGCCGAGCCGGGAACCCTGGCTTTGGATCTCCTCCAGGAGATGCAGGCTGTCCACCGCATGGATCACTGAGATAAAAGGTGCGATGGAACGGACCTTTTTGGACTGGAGGTGGCCGATGAAATGCCAGCGGATATCTTCCGGGAGGAGCGGTTGTTTGGCCAGAAGCTCCTGTACGTAATTTTCCCCGAAATCCCGCTGGCCCTGATCATACAGGATCCGGATCCGCTCCGGGGCCTGGGTCTTGGATACCGCGACGATCCGGATCCCGGCGGGGGATAATTCCCCGCGTAGCCGGTTCAGGGCTCCTTCACTTGGCAGGGTAGACATGAAAATTGGACGGTGGTTTTTACTTCAGGATAGCCCTGCTGATCACAATCCGCTGAACCTCGGAAGTCCCCTCATAAATCTGGGTGATCTTGGCATCCCGCATCAGCCTTTCCACATGATATTCTTTTACGTAACCATACCCTCCATGCACCTGGACGGCTTCGGTGGTCACCCACATCGCGGTCTCCGAGGCAAAAACTTTCGCCATGGATCCGCTGAGCCCATAATCCATTTGCTGATCCTTATGCCAGGCAGCCTTCCAGACCAGGAGCCGGGCCGCTTCGATCCTGGTGGCCATATCCGCCAGTTTGAACTGGATGGCCTGGTGGCGGGAAATTTCTTTACCGAATGCCTTGCGCTGTTTGGAATATTCCAGGGCCAGGCCATATGCTCCTGAAGCAATCCCCAGGGCCTGGGCGGCGATTCCGATCCTTCCCCCTGCCAGGGTCTGCATCGCAAACTTGAAGCCGAATCCGTTTTCCCCGATCCGGTTTTCTTTTGGCACCCGCACATCCTGGAACATGACCGAATGGGTGTCGCTTCCCCGGATCCCCATCTTATGCTCCTTGGCTCCCAGGGTCACCCCGGGGGAATCCTTTTCCACGATCAGGACATTGATTCCCCTGCTCCCCAGGGATGGGTCGGTCTGGGCCATGACCAGGTAGACCGACGCAGACCCGGCATTGGTGATCCAGTTTTTGGTGCCGTTGACCAGGTAATGATCACCCTGGTCCTCCGCCAGGGTCCGCTGGGAAGTGGCATCCGAACCGGCTTCCGGCTCACTGAGCAGGAAAGCCCCGAGGACCTCCCCCCGGGCCAGCGGAACCAGGTATTTCTGTTTTTGTTCCTCGGTGCCATAAGTTTCAAGGCCCCAGCATACCAGGGAATTATTCACGCTCATGCAGACCGAAGCGGAAGCATCAATCCGGGAAATTTCCTCCATGGCCAGCACATAGGATAGGGTATCCATGCCGGACCCTCCATACCGGGAAGAGACCATCATCCCGAGGAAGCCCAGCCCGGCCATCTTCCGGATCTGTTCTTTGGGAAATTGCTCCTTTTCGTCCCTTTCGATCACCCCGGGGAGGAGTTCCGTCCGGGCAAAATCGGCTGCCATTTTCCGGATCAATTCCTGTTCTTCGGTCAATTGGAAATCCATGGCCGCAAACCTACTGATTCTTAATGGGATTGTGAAGCCGCCGGCCTCCGGCCATCCGGACCAAATCGCCTATTTTTGGGTCCTGGCCATGAAGAATATCAAGATCATAGAAGTGAATTCGGAAATCGGGGCAGGCACCCGGGGTGCCAGCCTTGGCGTGGAGGCCATCAAAATCGCCGCACTGGAC
>JANWKA010000069.1 GCA_025451655.1 Chitinophagaceae bacterium
CCGGTGAACCTGGAATTCGACCTGATCGGAAAATATATCCTGCGCCAGCAGTCCCCTGCTCCCAACCTTCGCCCATGACGACCTTCCGGGATAAAATCATCTGGATCACCGGGGCAAGCCGGGGCATCGGACACGCGATCGCCCTCCGGCTTGCCGCCGAAGGGGCCCGCATCGTCCTGGTGGCCAAGACCGTAGAACCTCACCCCCGCCTGCCCGGGACGATCTTCACGGCTGCCCGGGAAATCGAGGAATCGGGAGGCAAAGCCCTCCCGGTCCAGGCCGACATCCGGTTCGAGGACCAGGTGGCCCGGGCTGTGGAAAAGACCCTGGAGGCCTACGGAGGGATCGATGTATTGGTGAACAATGCGAGCGCCATCCAGCTTACCGGCACCCTGGACACCGAAATGAAACGTTTCGACCTGATGCACCAGGTTGATGCCCGGGGGACTTTCCTTTGCTGCAGGGCATGCCTCCCGCACCTGCTCCGGGCGGAAAACCCGCATGTGCTGACCCTGTCACCGCCATTAAATCTGGAACCCCGATGGTTCTCATCCCATATCGCCTACACCATGGCCAAGTATGGAATGAGCATGTGCACATTGGGGATGGCAGAAGAGTTTAGGGGAAAAGTGGCTTTCAATTCCCTTTGGCCGGCCACCACCATTGCCACTGCCGCGGTTCAAAATCTCCTCGGAGGGGATGAACTCATCCGCCGCAGCCGTAAGCCGGAGATTGTAGCGGATGCCGCCCTTCGCATCCTTTCCAGGGATCACCGGGTGGCCACCGGCCAATTTTTTATTGATGAGGAATTGTTGCGTTCGGAGGGGATTCAGGATTTCAGGTCCTACCAGGTTGATCCCACCTTAAATCCGGACCAATTGCAAAGGGATCTGTTTCTTTAGCTGTTTTGATCCTGGTTCTGGTGAATCAAGAACCTCCCCCCAGGGTGATATGATATTCCCTGGCCGGATTGAAGATTTATCTTCTGAAGGGCAGAGCAAGAATTTCCTCCCCAAATTCAGGATCCTGGACTCCCTATTCCATTAAGGCGGATTCCGGGAAATTTTTTGATCCAAAATCTTGCCGGTAAAAAGACGGTTCCCGATATACAAACTGTCCAGGCCATAATAATCGAGCAGATAGGAATCCTGATGGCCTTCCGCCCCGGAAGGGTGAAACCAGGTTAAGGAAGGCTTTTGAAAAATTTCATCCTTGACAATGCTCCTGAAATGCCTTCCAAATCCGCCATTCAGGACATCATTCATTGCCGTATGGAAGTCCGGGATACGGGCAGACCTCATCCCGAGCCGCCTGGATTGCTCCAGAATACCCAGTTTCCGGCTCATTACCTGGTGGTAAAAATAGCCGGAAAGATCAGTCTGGATGAACTGATATAAAAATGGGTTTGCGAATATCAAAAGGATATAAACAATATATTTCACCTTTGGCAGGAAACGGGATAAAAATCCAGTCTGAATCCCAAAATTTTTTATGCCCAGGTAAAATGACAGCCCGGTAAACAGAACCAGGTTGATGAATACGATGACATTTAATGCCCGCAAAGGCATGCTGCCGTTCATGGCATAAAGAATTGGAAACAGGGCAACAAATTCCAAAACCAATCCTCCAATAACCATTTTTTTAACCGGCAGGTTTCCAACCGGATCCGGATGGATCGCAGGTTTACCTGATTTAAGAATGACCGTGCCTAAAAAGAAAATATCAATCTCAAATAACCAAAACAGGGGGACCCTGAAGGAATACCAAAACGAAGTGGCTAACCAAAAAATGGCGCTTGCCATGGCCGAAAAGGGATTATGGACCGGAATGGACTTTGTCCTGAGGGCGATCCCGGGGCCATGGAAAAGGAAAAACAGGGACAATGCCAGGGTCAAAATCCAGATCAGGGAGACCGGGACGGAAATCAGGGACCGGCGCCACAACAACCAGATTACCGGGATGAAAAGGATGGATACCAAAAGGGCAGAAAGTTCATTGGTCCCCATGACCAGAAAAAGAAGCCCTCCAGAAACCAGGACAAAAATGGTCCTCCGTAAAAAATTTTCAGAATAAACAACTTCAAACACTGATACGATAAAAAAGAGTAAAAGAATATTGGCGGTTTGGTATGTCACGGAGGAGGAAAACCAAAAAAAGGCTGTTGAAACCTCCGGAGCTACGGAAAGAAAAACTAGGAAGAAAAGCAGGGAATATAAAACTGCAGATGCAATCGGAATTGAATAGTTCAGGAGGCGCCTGAGCACCCTCCTGCCCATGAAAATCAGGCCTCCCAGGGTCCCCAGGATCAATATCAGGGAATGCAAATAATAATGGGAATACAAAAAATCCCTGTATCCGGACAAGGCCCCGATAAAGGATGAAAAATACCTCCCTGTATTATGGTTGTAAATCCAGGATTGAACTCCCCAAAAGCCGAGATGGTGATAGAGAAGATTCAGAATGTAATCGTCCGTTTGGGGGAAATTCCAGAAAGAGAGAAAGAGGATATCCCCTGTTATGATCAAAAGGATAAAAAAAAGAAAGGTTTTGGATCTCATCCGGGCAGGGTTGTTTTTTTTGGAAATCCGCTCCAATATAACAAAGGATCAGGTGGTTCTTCATTCCGGATTCGCCCCCGGGATCAACTGGATGAAAGGGTGGATTTCCCGGGGGTCCCCGGAACCCGGTTCTTCCTGATCCGGTAAATCCGGTTCAGAAGCCGGAAGATGACCCAGGCCACCAGCAATTCCCCTATCCAGAAGATACCCCAGTTGAACCATTCCGGCTTGAAGGAATCAAGCCCCCGGAACAGGGCCTGGTCGCTTCCCGGCCTCCAGATGATCCCGGCGGACCGCTGATGAAAAAGGAACCGCAGGTAGTCCCAAAGGAATGAAATGACCAGGATGATGCTTCCGGCCCAGACTGCAATCCTTTCCTTCGTACCCAGGCCGATCCCGGGCTCATGGTCATGCAGCCAGGACAAGGTGAGTGTATACAGGATCATGGTCAGCGATACCAGGCAGGGAGCGAGGACCGGCCCCACCCAGGGCATTGGGATTAAAAAAAGGATGTCCCAGGTGAACAGGGATGCTGGCCATCCCAGCAATATTTTGAGGAAAACATAATAAAAGATATCCCAGACTCCGAAACAAAACAGGAAATAGGAAAATCGCTGGGGCCGGTTCTTGCCGGCGAACCAGCCAATCCCCGCCAGCATCACCAGGGTGGCCCATTCCCGGAAAAATTCCACAACAGCTACGTGGGACGGTATGGGAGTCAGGGGAAAGCTGAACCCGGAAGGGTAATACAAAAGCCTGAGGTAAACCACCACTGCCGATTCCAGGTAACCCATGGCCATGCTGAAAATGGCCAAACCTAACAGGGTCTTTTGAACCGGTCTCAAGGCAAGCTGAAAATTCCCCCAAAGTTAAGGATGGGTTCCCATTAGGGGAGAGCAAAAACAGGGGCGTCAGGTTCGACTTGAATATTGCAAAAGACGGAGGGCATTTTCCCGGTTATTGAAATGCTTTTCGAGCAGGTTCCGGCGCATCTGGATATCCGACGGCCCAAAGGGAACCTGATTCAATTCCAGGATCGCACTTTTATAGGCGGTTACCCCGGAGACCAGCCTGCAGAGGGGCTCGAGTCCGGTTTCCCGGACCAATCCTTCCTCGACGACGCAATGCCTCCCCCTGAAAAGAGCATGAAGCATCTTGAACTTGATCCCGGTGGAATTGAAAGAAACAACCAGGTGCCCATGAGCCCTCCGGATCCATTCCTCCAGGCTTTCAGGAGTCGGATCTGCCACCAGCCGGATCCCCGATCCGGGGCGGATCATGCGGACCAGGCTTCGGGCCGGGCTCCTTCCAGCAATCACCAGGGATCCGAGCCCGGGTTCCCAAACTTTTTCGATGATCCAGCGTACCGCATGGGCATTATCCGGAACGCTGAGGTCCCCGTGATATAACCAGTAATCTCCCTTCCCTTCCAGGGACCGGACTTCCCCGAAGGGGAGGAATGCGGGAAGATATTCCACCCTGGAGTAGGGATGCTGGGCTGAAAATGCCTGCCGATCTCCTGGATGGATGGCCAGGAAAAAACGGGGGGTGGAAGCCAGCAGGTTTTCATATCGTTTCAGTTTCCGGGCTTCCATCCGGAAATAAATCCTGCGCATTAAGGATCCGGCCCAGGCTGCCTGGTTCCGGTAATAGACCGATTCCAGATTATGAAGCCGGATCAGAACCACCCGGTCCGCCCAGAGGCCTTTGAACAGAAAGCCGGACCCATGCAGGGATTCCACCAGGATCGGGAAATCATCCTGAACCAGTCTTTCACGCATCTCCCTGCTGTTGCGGGAAGCCACGATATAGGGCAGTTGGTGGAGCAACCCTGCCAAACCGGTTTTCCTTTGATAATAATGAACCGATGCGCAATAAGTTTCCAGGGCCGGGGAAGGGGGACGGTTATATAAAAAGCAGTGGAGATGGACCCGGACCCCCAGGCCATGCAGGGCCCTGATCTTTTCCCATACCTCGATCACCCCCCCGAAATCGGGCGGATCGGGAACGTTGAATGAAATGATATGGAGGTCTCCCGGTTCTGGCATGGCTTCAGGCAGTTGTGATGGACCGGAAGGGTTACCGCATGAGGTACATCTTACCGTATCCCCGGGTGATATACTGGTCCGCCCCGGAATTATAAAGGGTCATTTTGGTCCCTTCCAGGCTGGCTACAACCCGGTAGAGATAGATCCCGTTGGCCAGTTTCTGGCCGTACTGGTCCGTACCGTTCCATTTGTACTGGGTGATATTGCGGCCGATATGGAGGGGGCCCACTTCCTCCCTGGTGATCACCCGGACGATCTTTCCGGTTATGGTCATGATCTCAATCTTCAGTTGGGAAGGGATCTCCGTGCCAGTCAGGGTGAATACAAAAGCCGTGGATGTGGTGAATGGATTGGGATAGTTCAGCAGGTTGGAGATCATCGGCTTGTTGATGATCTGGAAGGAAACCCGGTAAGCCACGGTTCCGGCGCTGTTCCCGCCGGGATCCCTGCCGGTGACCACCAGCTCGTAGGTGCCATCCACCGGGAAATATGGGCTAAAATCCACCTGGGCCGTATTTCCGGACCCAGAACGGGTGGTGTCGGCAGGGGTGAAACGCACCGTATCATTATTAAAATAACAGGGATGCAGGCTTCCATCCGGGCAAACGATCTGGAGGGTCATGAGGGAGGTGTCGGAAAGGAGCTGGTATTTGTTCTGGTCGCTGAGCCGGATCAGCACATGAGGCCTGGCTGAAACGATATCATCGTTGAGGATATGGATCCCGTCGAAAGTGACATCCAGGAGCGGATTGAATTTCCCCGGTTTGACATAGAACTGGCGGTACCCGAAATCATTGAAATGATATTGTTCCGGCTGGCTGTTGTTCGGATTGGCCTCCACAAAAAGGGTGTTCAGGCCGCTCAGGGTATGGGTATCCACTGAAGCGGATAGATGGAGGGTGTCGTTCACCAGCAATTTGCGCAGTTTGGTAACCGGTACCTGGTGAACCACGTTACCGGGATCCGTGATGGTGAAATTGACCGCAAGGCTGTCAAAAGAGGTGGGGCTTACATTGGCAAAGGCTACGGAAAACGGGAGCGGTTGCCCCTGGGTCACGGTGTCCAGGGTGTTCAGGAACAGGTTAGGCGCCAGCGCACCTTCCGGGGGCTGCGTATAAAATACCCTCCAGTAATCGAGCTGGGCGGGAGTACCGAAAACCGTATCCTGGGTATTGAGCAGGAGCCGGAGATAGGGATAAGTGCCGGGGTTGATGAAGGACAGCACGGTATCCGCGGGGGGATTATTGTAGACCAGGGTGGAATTACCATTATAATCCACGCCAAATACCTGGATCGAGGAATTATCCCCGCCCCCCCCCGGATCCAGGGAATGCAGGTGCCACTGGATTTCCTTCCATCCCCTGGAAGGACCGATCAGGGGGGATTCCATGGTCCCCTGCGATTGCACCCCGGTCAGGGTGAAACTGGCGGTGAGCAGGTCTGAGGACTGATTTCCCACCGCCTGGTATAAAGGAGTGAAGCTCCCGTCCGGGTTTTTCCGGAAATAGAAAATAAAGGGAATATTCCGGTAAAAGGAATCCACCATCGTAAAGCCCATCTGCTTCAGCTTGTCATAAAGAGTATGGCCGGATCCCAGGCTGGTGGAATCCGCCTGCCAGTCCTTAATGAACGTGTTGTTGGCCAGGTAGGTTACCGATGCCCAGTTGGTCATGCTGACCGTCCATCCCGGCGGAATGCTGTCCAGGAAGGCCAGGATCAGCTCCCTGGAAGCGAGGCTGGTATACTGGAAGTCAATATTGGCCCGGTCGGAATTGGTATGGTCAATGCTGTTGAAATAAGTGCCGCCAAAGGGCCCCGGGCCCGGTTTAATATTGATAAAAGGCAGGGTGGTGACCGGGTTATACATCGCGAACTGCAGGGAGCTGAGTGCGTCGCCACCGTCATTTTCAACATACACGAACCCGTTCTCGGTGATTTTCTGGTTGTCGGTATTGAATGGGTAAAGCACCGTGCTGATTTCCAGGGAGCTGACCTGGGGGGTGAACCGGAAGATCCCGGTGCTGTCCATGACCATATTATTGAGCGTATTTTCCTGGTACTGGAAGGAACGGGACTGGTTCCATCCTGCAGAATCCCCCAGGGCATAGAGGAAGGAAAAACCGTTCCAGGTCTGGGATTGGCCCGGCGTTGGGGTTTTCCCTACCCTCCAGTAATAGATTTGCCCGTTCTGCAAGCCAAACGCAGGATTGAACCGGTAAAGCCCCCCGATGCCCGATGCAGAGAGGCGGATCAACAACGGGCTGTTGAAATTCCCGGAGGTGTCGAGCTGGAACTCGTATTGAGCCTGTGGAGCAAAAGGATCAGCAGTGGAGGCGGCAAAACTGAAACCGCTTTGCCCGATGATGGAATTATCGAAAGGATAAACCGGCTTGATGTCGTTTTCGAAAATAAACAGGTCCTTTTCCAGCTGGTTGTTGGATTTGGTGGTTTCCTGGATCAGGTTGGCCGGGTCCAGGCTGAAAAGGAATCTGTTCTGCCCGGCATCAGTAGCCCCGCTGACCGGAACAGACAACCTGAAAGTGTCCGAAAAATAAGGGCCGGGGACCGTTTTGGAGAAAAGGGTGGTTGAAACCCCGTTCGGGGTAATCCGTTTGACCTGGACGGTGAGGGAGTCGGTAACTGCCTTCCCCAGATTATACACGATAAACTGCAACTGAATGGAGCCCTGGGCGACCGTTACGATGGAAGGATTGAAGCTGACTGCCTGGGCTTCGATATCATAATCGGGATTATTGCTGTAATAGGTCCTGATTGCGGGATCTCCGTCCAGGTTGTAAATTTCTGCATTTGCGTCATCCAGGAAATCGTTATGCTGCGTGACCACGTTGGCGACTACGTTGGCCATGTCCTGCCCAATCGTGCCTCCATAATTGGTCAGACAGAAATTACGGTACAGCTGGGTGGTGTAATAATCCAGTACATTGGTCACTCCGAAAGAGGTGCTGCCGATGAACCCGATCGCTCCCACATCCGGGTTGAACAGGAATTGCTCGCTGAGGATCCCCTGCCCCTGGAGCCGGAGGGTGTCCTCGCTGAAAATGGCCCCCGCATTGCATCCGTTGGCCAGGAAAAAGGGATATTTTCCGGCATTTCCCAGTTGGGTTGGATTGTCCAGGTTGAACCCCAGGGTGGTCGCCGAAGAATGTCCGAAATAATGGACCAGGCCCAGTCCGGCGGAAAAAAGGGAATCGGTCAGCCGGGTCCCCGCCTGAACCACCGCACTGGTACTGGATTTTTCGATCCGGTACGGGTTGCCTCCATAAAAAGTATCGGATACATAGTTGTCGTAGCTGTTGAAATAGGCGCCCAGCAGCGTCTGAAGCCCGATATCGTCGGCCCCGATGATGTCCAGGACGTTCTTCGTCCATCCCCGTCCCGCCAGCGTCTGGTCGGCCTGGGAGCTGTCATGGAGCAGGGATTCAAATTGTTTCACCTTGGCCAGGTAAACCCCGATTTCCCCGCCCAGTTCCACGGAAAGCCTCCCAATCGGGATCTGGGGCAAAATCCCTCCGGGTGCAGCGGTGAGCAACACGTCCGATCCCGGATGTCCGAAGGTGGGGACCAGCTGGATGGCCGCGTTTCCGGGGTTGTTTTCAGCGAACCGGTATTGGTCATAGGTGAGCCCTGTGCCGATCAGCAACAGGTCCGCAGGCTTAACCCCGAAACGGTTCAGGGCGAACTGGCAGAAGTTCCGGATGGAAATCGGGTCGAACTTGATCCCGTAACCGAACTGGTCGGTCAGCTGGTCGAACATTACGGTCACCGCTTTGAAACCTCCCCCGGCTGGAGAAGCCCGGTAGGCGCGGTATTGCTCGACGAAATCATTTCCGTTTCCGTCATTGAGCAGGGCCCTGTTCGTGATGATGAGGAAATTGCCCTGGTTGGATGGCTGGGAATAGTCGATGAAATTCCGGACCGAAAAGGGTCCAGGAGACTGGATGGCCGACACGGCTGAAAGTTCCAGCTGCCTGGGTTGCATGGAGGCAGGTAACACGAACCGGACGGTGCCGGGGGAATCGGTATTGCCCAGGAGGCGCAGCCCGTTGGTCAGGTCATAAAGGACCGGGGGATTTCCTCCTGACGCAAAATTGGAAATGACCAGGTATTTCGGGGCGGCGCCGGGAGCCAGGTTGAAGCTGAAGAAGGATAGTCCTCCGAAATTGAGCAGGCTGGGATAGGCCAGCCGCAGGTCGGCAACCACCACCCGGTCCGTGCCCGTGGAGCTCCCATTAACAAATGCAACCGTTGAGGAATTGCCGGTCAGGTCCGTGAGGGGAATATTGGCAATATGATACCGCTGCATGGAAAACGAGCTGAAGGTGGAATCCGCAAGGGTCTGGCCGTTCAGGGTCACCTTCAGGTCCCTGGAATTGGGGGCAGTGCCAACCGCGTCCGCCTCCAGGAAGGCCGGAGGTCCCCCGGGATAGACATATATATTATTGATGGTCTGGGTCAGGGGAACGGAAGGGGAGATGTAATTGCTGGTGAATGCTTCACCGGAATCAAAGGTGGAAGCATAAAAATAATCCCCGGACACCAACTGGGCATAACCCGGATTGAACAACTGGGAGTAATAAATAGACACGGTATCGGGAAAATAGGCCTCCGGCGGGACCCCGGGGTTGGATACATTGTTCGGGGCAGCGGTTACCCTGAAATTTCCCCCCGATGGATTGAGGGTAAGATAATAGGCCGAGGTATCCGTAAAAAGGCTGTATCCGGTGGTCAACTGGAAGCTGGGGCTGTTATAAAGGCGGGTATCGGGGGTGCCGTTGTTATGCTGGCCGAAGAACTCGATATAATCCGTGTCCCCCATGTTTCCGGCAGGAAGGCTGGTATAAAGAGGGACCTGCTGCCCGTTGTGCCAGAGCTGAAATTGCTGGGCGGGTGCGGCACCAAGCCCCAGGGAAACCAGGGCAGAATCCGGGATCCGGTAGATCCCGTCCCTTCCGATATTGAACTTGTAGTAAGTTTTACTGTAGTCAATCCATTCGTTACCGTAGGTCTGGGCGATGGAGCGGTACCCCAGGGGAATCACACCGAGGACCACCAGGAGCCTTTTGATGAGATTGGGGCAGATCACCTTTTCCTGTTTAATTGCGGAACCACCACCCTGATGGAAAAAATATTGGAATAAAGGGGCTGGGACTGGTTGGCCAGATCCGTAAACGCATATTCGATGTCCACGTTATGAATCCGGAACCCGGCTCCCAGGCTCGGTTCGAAAATTGTCAGGTACCTCCTGTTGGTCGTGTCGCTATCATCCAGGGTGCGCTGGATATTGGATACGCCGGCCCTCAGGAAAATGATCTTTTTGTAACCCAGTTCGATCCCGATCCTGGGATCGATGCTCAAGGTGCCGCCGCTGACCAAGGTATTGCGCGGACCGTCGAAGGTGGAATAGAGGTCCAGCTCCGCAAGCAGGTCAAAATGGCTGTGAATCATAAAATGATATCCTGCAGCAGCGATCAGGGAGGGAAGGGTGATTTCCGTTGATTTCACCGGAATATTGTTGTCGGTGAGGTAAAGGGCCTGTTTTTCCTGGTCCGTGAAACTGAACTGCCAGGCGTTGAATGTGGAAGTCAGGTCCTTGGCCATCAATCCGAATTCCCAGTTTTTGTAATCCGACCTCAGGCCCAGATCCACCCCGAAACCCCAGGCGTGGGCGAAGGACCCCACCTCCCGGTAGATCACCTTGACACTGCCCCCGGCATGGATGGCTGGTCCCCTGGATCCAAAAAGACTGAGGTCCTGGGCATAGGAAAAAAGAAAGGCATAATCCGCGGAGGAAAACGTGGTAATGTTATTATAGTTGACCGACCCGTCCGGTCCCACCAGGTAAAGGGTATTGGGGATATTGTCCACACCAAACCGAAGGATGGAAATTCCAAGGACATGTTTTTTGTCGGAAAGCGGAAATGCGGCAGCTCCATAATCATAGGTTCCGATCCCGGCAAAATACTCTGCATGCATCAGTTCGACCTCGGGTCGGTCTTTCACATACATCAGCCCGCCCGGATTCCAGTATCCCGCCGTGGCATCTTCCACGCTTGCAGCCTGGGCATTCCCCATTCCCAGGGCCCTGGCCCCTGCACCGATGTTCAGGAAATCATTGGAATATTTTGCCTGTCCGATGGACTGAAACCCCGCCAGGACTGCCAAAGCCATCGTTACAAGAATTTCCCTCATGCTTTCCGTTTACGGCAGGCTAAGCCCCGTTCCGGTTCCCGGGGACCGGAAAAGTAAAAATAGTCAAAAGCCAAGGAATTCCCCCGGGATCATTCCGGGTCCTGGAGATTAAGGGGGGTGCCGCTCTCCCCCGCCCGGGGTTGCTTGAGAAATGGTTCAAAATCCTGTAGGTTTGCGACCAAAAACCGGGAGGATGGATCTTATTGAGGAGCTGACCTGGAGGGGCATGATTCAGGATATGGTTCCCGGCACCCGGGAGCAACTGCTGAAGGAGCAGACCACCGGATACATTGGTTTTGATCCCACTGCGGATTCCCTGCATATCGGAAGCTTGCTTCCCGTCATCCTGCTCAAACACCTGCAGCGGGCCGGCCACCGGCCCATCGCCCTCGTGGGAGGGGCCACCGGCATGGTCGGGGACCCATCCGGCAAATCCGCCGAGCGCAACCTGCTGGATGAGGAAACCCTGAACCAAAACCTCAGGGGCATCCGGTCCCAGATTGAAAAATTCCTGGATTTCAATCCATCCCTTCCCAATGCAGCCCTGGTCGTCAACAATTATGACTGGTTCCGGGAAATGTCCTTCCTGCAGTTCATCCGGGAAACGGGAAAGCTCATCACGATCAATTACATGCTGGCCAAGGATTCCGTGAGAAAGCGCCTGGAAAGTGAGAATGGCCTTTCCTTCACTGAATTCACCTACCAGCTCGTCCAGGGTTATGATTTCTACCACCTCTACTCCCAATACCAATGCAGGCTACAGATGGGCGGATCGGACCAGTGGGGCAATATTGTAACGGGTACCGAGCTGATCCGGAGGCGATGCGGCGGAGAAGCTTTTGCCTTCACCTGCCCCCTGCTGACCCGATCCGACGGGGGAAAATTCGGAAAGACCGAGCAGGGCAATATCTGGCTGGATCCTGCCAGGACCTCGCCCTATCATTTCTACCAGTTCTGGTTGAACGCGGCGGATGATGATGCTGAAAAATGGATCCGGATCTTCAGTTTCCTGGACCGGGGGGAAATCGAGGCCCTCATCCTCGCCCACCGGGAAAACCCGGCCGACCGGGTTTTGCAGAAAGCCCTGGCGAGGGAAGTGACCACCCTGGTCCACGGAAAGGGAGAAATGCTCCGGGCAATGGCTACAACGGAATCGCTGTTCGCCGCCGGGGATCCCGTTGACCTCACCGAAGAGCTGCTCCAAAACCTGGAAGGGGTCACCCGGACGCGTCTCCCCCGGAGCTTCCTGAAGGGGGGAAAGGATTTGGTCAGCCTCCTGGCGGAAGCCGGGATCTTTTCCAGCAGGGGGGAGGCACGAAAAATGATCCTCAACGGGGGCATCCGGATCAATCAGCAAAAAAGCCCGGACCCCGCCCTGCAGATCACCGGACAACTCCTGCTCCATTCCAAATACATCCTGGTACAGAAAGGCCGCAAGAACCATTACCTGATCCTGTTCGCAGACTGACCCCGAAATTTCCCCTGCAGGGACCTTCCGCAAATTCGGGCGGGCCGGTCTGGCATTAATCTTGCAGAATTCCAGCATACGCATTGGATATCATTTCAATATGGCATGCAGGTTTTTTCTTCCCGGCTGTCCTATATCTTTTCCGGATCGGTCGATCCTTCCTAATTTTATACTTCCATGGCTTATGATCTTGATATTTCCAAGGGTGCGGACCCGGATCAGTTGAGTCAGCTCGAATGGATTGAAACCACCGGTACCGGGGGATGGGCAAGCTCCACGGTCTGCGGAATGAATACCCGGAAGTATCACGGGTTACTGGTGGCTTCCGATCCGAAGGATCCCCGGAGGATCTCCCAGGTATCCCGGATGGATGAAACCCTGGTTACCCCTGCGGGAAATTTCGAACTCGCCGTCGTGGATTACCGGGACACCCTGCATCCGCAGGGCTACCGGCTGCTCCGCAGTTTTTCCAAAGACCTTTTTCCCAGGTTCACCTTCCAGGCCGGAGGCATCACCCTGGAAAAAACCATCGCCGCCATCCAGGGACAAAACACAGTCGTGGTCCAATTCGAGGTCCGGGAGGCCGCCAGCCGCTTCACCCTCCGCCTGAATCCCTTCATCACCTGCAGGGATTACCATAGCCTGGTCCATTGTAATCCGGCCATTCACTGGGATTCCTCCTTCCAGGACGGGCTCTGGCAGGCCAACCCGTATAGCGGGATGCCCGGAATTTTCATCCGGTTCCCGGGTTTCTCCTTCTTTCCCAAACCGGAATGGTATTACAATATCCATTACCGGCAGGAAGAAGCAAGGGGCATGGACCATATGGAGGACCAGTTCACCTATGGATGGTTCGAAAAAGAGATGAAGCAGGGAGACCGCATCCTTATCACCCTTTCCAGCGGGCAGGCCCCCAAAAAAGAAGGTGGGCTGCTCCTGGACCAGGAACAAAAACGGAGGCTGGCCCTGGTCCGGCAGGTCCAGGATCCAACCGAACGGATGCTCCGGCTCGCCGCAGATCAGTTCCTGATCCGGACCGGGTCCGGTTCCTCGCGGATTATCGCAGGCTATCACTGGTTCACTTCCTGGGGCCGGGACACGATGGTTTCCCTCCGAGGCCTCTGTATATCGACGGGCCGGACCGACGACGCCCGGGAGATCCTCCTGGAATTTTTCAGGTGGCTCAGTGAGGGGATGCTTCCCAACCGCTTTCCGGACCAGGGAGAGATACCGGAATATAATACCGTGGACGCGACCCTCTGGCTCTTTGTGGCCTGTCATGATTATTACCAGGCCACGGGTGACCAGGAATTGCTGACCGGGACCCTGATCCCCAATCTTCAGTCCATCCTGGACTGGCATGAAAAAGGGACCCGTTACCATATCCATGAGGATTCCGACGGGTTGCTGTCCTGCGGACAGGAGGGCGTCCAGCTCACCTGGATGGATGCCCGGATCCGGGGCAGGGTCATTACCCCCCGGATGGGAAAACCGGTGGAGGTGAATGCGCTCTGGTACAACGCCCTGATGGTTTTTTCGGAATTCCTGAAAATGGCTGGGCAGAAAGCCTTGTCGGTGAAATACCAGCTGAAAGCCGCCACGGCAAAGGACCGGTTCCTGAAGGTCTTCTGGAATCCGGAATTGAATTGCCTTTTCGACAGCATTGACGGGGACTTGAAGGACGATGCGATCCGGCCCAACCAGCTCCTGGCGGTCAGCCTTCCCTATCCGCTCCTGGAAGGAACGGAAGCCAGGCAGGTGCTGGACCGGGTCACCGAAAATCTGTATACGCCCCGGGGCATCCGGAGCCTGGCCCCTGAAGATCCGGCCTACCGGGGCCATTATTCGGGCAACCAGGCCAGCCGGGATGAGGCATATCATGAAGGAACCGCCTGGGCTTGGCTCCTGGGATCCTATGTGGACGCGATCATGCGGGTGCAGGGGAGAAAGGCCCGGACGATGGCCCGGAAGGTCATTGAGGATTTCCGGCCGCATTTCCAGGAAGCTGGCCTGTTGACGGTATCTGAAGTTTTCGACGGGGATTGGCCTCATACTCCGGGAGGATGCATCGCGCAGGCCTGGAGCGTCGCCGAATTGTTAAGGGTGTATCTTCAATATAAATTAAAACCCCTCACGCCTTCCAGCCGAAAGTAAAAGCAGGCTGTCTGAACCCATGGACCCATTCAATCGAAAAAAGCTTTCCGGCCAAAGCGCTCTGGTAACGGGTGCCAACTCCGGTATCGGCAGGGCCGTAGCCTTCGCCCTGGCAGCAGAAGGCGCTTCGGTGGCAATCAATTACGTGACTGACGACCAGGCAACCCAGGACATGATCCGGCAAATCCAGGCTTCCGGGGGAAAAGCCATCGGCCTGAAAGGCGATGTAAGCCAGGAAGGGGACGTGCAGCAAATGTTCCGGGATCTCATTGCCGCCTTCGGGACCATCGATATCCTGGTCAATAATGCGGGGATCCAGCGCGATGCTCCGCTGCATACCATGGCCCTGAAGGACTGGCAACGGGTGATCGACGTGAACCTTACGGGCCAATTTCTCTGCTCGCGTGAGGCGGCCCGGGAATTCCTGCGCAGGGGGCTGGTGCCTGAGAGATCCCGTTCCGCCGGAAAAATCATTTGCATGAGCTCGGTCCATGAAGTCATCCCCTGGAGCGGGCATGTGAATTATGCCTCCTCCAAGGGAGGGGTGATGCTGCTCATGAAAAGCATGGCCCAGGAGCTGGCCCCCTTTAAAATCCGGGTGAACAGCATCGGGCCTGGCGCTATCCAGACCCCGATCAACAAACCGGCCTGGGACACCCCGCAGGCCCTGGATAAGCTCCTTACCCTGATCCCCTACGGCAGGATCGGAGAACCCGAGGACGTGGGAAGGCTTGCCGCCTGGCTGGCCTCTGACGATTCCGAATATATCACCGGCACCACCATTTTCATTGACGGTGGAATGACCCTTTTCCCCGGGTTCGCCACCAATGGATAAAAAAATCAGGTTTCATGTCTGAACTGGAACGCCTTCGCGCCAACGCCCAAAAGGAGGTTCCCCTGGAAAAATGGGGTCCCTATCTCAGCGAAAGGCAATGGGGCACGGTCCGGGAGGATTATAGCCCCAATGGAACCGCATGGGAATACCTTTCCCATGACGACGCCCGGTCCAGGGCCTACCGGTGGGGAGAGGATGGAATCGGAGGCATCTGCGACCTGAACCAGAACCTTTGTTTCGCGATCGCGCTCTGGAACGGAAAAGATCCCATCCTCAAGGAACGCCTGTTCGGGCTCACCGGAAACCAGGGCAATCATGGGGAGGATGTCAAGGAACTTTATTATTACCTGGACAACCTCCCCACCCATTATTACATGAAGTACCTCTACAAGTATCCCCAGGAAGGCTATCCCTATGACGACCTGGTCCGGACCAATTCACTCCGGACAAAATCGGATCCGGAATATGAGCTGCTGGACACCGCGGCGTTCCGGGAAAACCGGTATTTCGATGTGTACCTGGAGTACGCCAAGTTCAACAGCGAGGACCTGGCCATCCGGATCCAGGTCTTCAACCGGGGGCCCGATGAGGCCTTCCTGGCGCTGCTGCCTACCCTCTGGTTCCATAATCACTGGAGCTTTTCCCCTACCCCCCAGAAACCGGTCATCCGGCCCGTCAGTGATTTGAAGGGGTTCGGGGGAGTAACAGCCGATCATCCCGGGATGGGCCGCCATTACCTCTATTTCCAGCCTTGCTCCAGGCTGTTGTTCACCGGCAATGACACCAATGTGGAAAGGCTGTTCCATCAGCCCAATGCCACCCCGGCGGTCAAGGACGCATTCCATGAAGTGATCACGGGCCGGAAACCAAAACTCCTGGACGGGGAAAAGGAAGGCACCAAGTGCGCGCCCGTTTACGACCTGAAGATCGCCGCGGGAGGTTCCGCCACCGTTTTTCTCAGGCTGGTTAACCAGGCCTTCCCCTCCACTCCCTTCGGCCCTGATTTTGAAAACATTTTCGGCCTGCGACACCGGGAGGCCGATGATTTTTATTCCCGGCTGCATCCTGCGGAAACGCCCCCCGGGGTCCGGGAGATCCAGCGCCAGGCCTTCGCGGGACTTTTATGGAGCAAACAGTTTTACCATTTTGATATCGAGCACTGGCTGGAAGGAGACCCCCTGCAGCCTCCGCCGCCCGAGATCCGTAAATCGGGCAGGAATTCCCAATGGAAATACCTGAAAAACCAGGACATCATCGCGGTTCCTGACAAATGGGAATACCCCTGGTATGCCGCCTGGGACCTTGCCTTCCATTGCATTTCCCTGGCCATGGTGGATCCCGTATTCGCCAAGAACCAGCTGATCCTGATCACCCGGGAATGGTATATGAACACCGACGGCCAGATCCCGGCCTATGAATGGAATTTTTCCGACGTGAACCCCCCGGTTCATGCCTGGGCGGCGCTCCAGGTTTACCGGATCGAGAAGGAAATCACGGGAAGCGGAGACCTGGATTTTCTGAAAAAGATCTTCCAGAAGCTGCTGATCAATTTCACCTGGTGGGTCAACCGCAAGGATGAGCTGGGCAACAATGTCTTCGAGGGAGGATTCCTCGGGCTGGACAATATCGGGGTCTTTGACCGCAACAGCATCCTCCCCAACGGCGCTTTCCTGGAGGAAGCCGATTCAACGAGCTGGATGGGCATGTACGCCCTCAACATGATGGATATTGCCTTGGAGATCGCCCGGTTCGACCATGCCTTCGAGGATGTCGCCACCAAGTTCTATGAGCATTTCGTGATCATCGCCGAGGCGCTAAACGAAAAGGGACTCTGGGACGAGAAGGACCATTTCTTTTATGACCTGCTGAACCAGAGAAACGTACCCCCGATCCCCATCCGGGTCCGGTCCATCGTGGGGCTTACCTCCCTGTTCGCGGTGTCCATTTTCAATGAGGACATGCTGCTCACGCTTCCCGATTTCAACAAGCGGATCAGCTGGTTCCGCAATTACCGGAGCGCATCAGGGAAATACACGCCCAATGAGCAGACTGCCTCCGGGGATTTTCTCATCTCCCTGGTCCATACCGGCCGGCTCCGCCAGTTGATCCAGGTCATGCTGGACGAGGAGGAGTTCCTGGCCCCGGGCGGGATCCGGGCCCTGTCCAAATATTATGGCGCCCATCCCTACGAGATAGACCTGGATGGCCGCAGATTCGGGATCGATTATGAGCCCGGGGAATCCACCACCACCCTTTTCGGAGGTAATTCCAACTGGAGGGGTCCCGTCTGGATACCCATGAATTACCTGCTGATCAAGGCCCTCCGGAAATACTACGGCTTTTTCGGGGACACGTTCCAGGTGGAATTCCCCACCGGGTCCGGCAACCGCATCAACCTGGGTCAGGTGGCGGACGAGCTTTCCATGCGGATCATCCGGATCTTTACCCCCGATGCGGAAGGCAACCGCCCCATCCATGGGGATTACAATTCCTTCTACCGTCATCCTGAAAATGCCGGTTTGCTCCAGTTCTATGAATATTTCCACGGGGAGAATTCCAGGGGCGTGGGAGCCTCTCACCAGACGGGATGGACTTCGGTGATCGCGGAACTGATCCATGCCTGCGGGGGAAAACCGGATTGAAGCCCCGGGGGCCCATCCCCGCTTTCATTTTAATGCTAACTTTACCATCCGGGAGGAAGGGGGCCCGGAACCCCGCCCTGCTGCCTTTTCCCATTGCCCCGAGAGGAATAATGGATTAACCTGGAAACTATGTCCCGAAAAGCCATTCCCGCCCTGGTTTTTGCACTGGCCTTTTCAGGCTCCTGCGTGGCCCTGCAGGCGGTGACCTACACCCAGCCTCCCCACTGGAGCGCCGAAAAGAAAGCGGCCCGCCTGACTTCCCGCCAATCCCGAATTCTCCATTTGACCCCGGACCAGTACCAGAGAATCCTCACCGCGAACCAGCTTTACGGTAACCAGATCGATAACCTGGAGGCAGCCACCCGGCAGGGAAGGACCTCCCAGATGGAAAAACTGAAAACCATCCTGAGCCAGCGGGATGCAAGTTACCGGCAGATTCTCAATGCAGACCAATACAAACATTGGAACGATATGGAGATCCGCCAGAAGGAAAAACTCAAGGCCTACCGGTCCCGCAGGAGGGACCGCATTCTGGCTGAGCATCCCGATAGTCCAACCGGCAATCCTGATGGAAATCACCCTGCCCCTTAACCGGCTGCGGATGGCTGCTGCCTGCATGCTCCTGGCGGCCCTGTTCCATTCCGTTCCGGCCAGGTCGCAGAACAGCGGGATGAAAGATACCTATGTTTCCCTCCCGCAGCTGGCTGAAAAGACCGCCCGGCAGCTTTCGGTAAAGCTCAGGCTGACCGCGGCCCAGACCGGGGAAATCCGCAAAGCGACCCTCAATTGGCTCCGGAAACTCAAATCGTTCCGGGACCACCCTGAATCCCCCGGTGCGGAAGTGCTGAAACAGGATGCGGCCCATTCCCTGGACAGTGCTTACCGCCGGATCCTCACCCCTTCCCAATACGGCCAGTTGATGGGGCCTCCCGGCAAGGATCCCTGATCGCTTTTGAATTCCTATCTTTAACCAGGCCTTATCGCCTTCCTTCCCCCATGCAGAGACTGGAGATCACATGCATCGAGCACGCCCCGTTTGAAGGCCCGGGTTGCATGTTGGACTGGGCCGGCCGGCACCGGCTTTCCCGGATCCGGATCTGGGAAGGAGCGGACCCAGGCGATCTGCTGAAGCCCGATCTGCTCATCCTGATGGGAGGTCCCATGGGAGCCTGTGAGGAATCCCGCCATCCCTGGCTGATCCGGGAGAAGGAGTGGATTCGGCAGCGGGCTCATGCAG
>JANWKA010000070.1 GCA_025451655.1 Chitinophagaceae bacterium
GAAGCAAAACCAGATCACCCGGATATGTTCCCAGATATCGGGTCCATACAGGTGGCTGGTGGTGACCAGACCGAATGTCAATCCGGTAATGACAAGGCAGATCGCGGTGAGCAGCGATAACAGGATCACCAGGACCCATTTGGCCTGGATGAACTGCATCCGGTTCCAGCCGTCAATGATGTTCTGGCGGTGGGTCCTGAATACAAACTCGTTGGTGGTGATCGTAATGACGAGCATGCCCAGCAGGATCAGGGCGAAACTCCCCAGGTAGGCTGCGGTCTGCCAGACATCGGGAAACTGGAAATACTGATCCGCATCCAGGAATCTGCGGCCTGCCCTGGGCAACTGGGTCATGAAATAATAAACCAGGTAGGTGATCCCCGGGAAGCAGAGGAAAAACAGGCCCAGCAGGACCCAGAAGGTCCTGTATTTGCGGAGTTTCAGCCATTCGATCCGGACTAAATGAAACATGGAGGCATTATTTTGTAGTGGTCAGTTCAATAAATTTCGTTTCCAGGCTTTTTTTGCGGATCCGGAGCAGGGTCAGGGTAACGCCCTGGGAAAAACAATACCGGTTGAGGGCTTCGGGGTCCGGCCTGACCTCCATGGTGAGGTGGAGGGACCCAGGCTGTTCCTTAATGGCCTTCAGCCCCGGAAACCCTGCCAGGACTTCCTTCAGCTTTCCCAGGTCGGAGGAAGCTATTTCCAGGCTGTCCTCGCTGATCAGCACTTCATCCACCGGGCCGCTGACCAGCAGGTTGCCCGTCTTCAATATCGCCACATGCGTGCAGACCTTTTCCACCTCATCGAGCAGGTGGCTGGCCATGATAATGGTTTTCCCTTCCATGGCCAGCCGCTGGATCAGTTCGCGGATCTCGGCAATGCCCACCGGATCCAACCCGTTGGCCGGTTCATCCAGCACCAGGACAGCGGGATCCCCGAGCAGGGCTGCCGCAATGGCAAGCCGCTGTTTCATGCCGAGGGAATAGGTATTGAACCGGGAATTCTTCCGGTTGGTCAGCCCGACCTTTTCCAGGACCCTGGGGATATCCGCGGTACCCCTCCCCTTGATATTGGCCGCGATCACCAGGTTGTCTTCCCCGGAGAGATAATGATAGAAATTCGGGGTCTCCAGCAAGGTCCCGATCTGCCTGCGCAGGCTGGCGCCGGGGGGTTGTTCAAAAAGGGTAAAGGTCCCCGAACTGGGCCTCAGGATATCCATGATGATTCCGAGCATGGTCGTTTTCCCGCTTCCATTGGGTCCGAGCAATCCGAAAACCGACCCGGCAGGGACTTCGAAGGATACCTGGTTCAGCGCCTGGATCCTGCCGTAATTCTTTGAAATGCCCTGGATGTGGAGTATGGATGCCATGGAAAAAATTTGACGTAAAGAAACGGTTTTTAATGGATTGGGTCGCAAAGGCCTGAAATTTCCGGATCGGGATTCCACCCGGATGGAACCCCGGGTTTCAATGGGGCTCATGGTAGAGGTTGGTAAAATCTCCCAGGATGGCAGGATCCGGTCCCTGGAAGCGAAGGGTATCCAGGCGGAGCCTGGCAATGTCCCGAAGCGTGACCTTGCGCAATGCCGGGTTCAGGGTCCCTCCTGGTTTTCCGGGCAGGGCAGCCGGATCATACTGGAAGGGAGGGTCCACCCAGGTTCCCCGCGGATACATGATCCCGGGCTGGCCCATTCCCCGGATATCCAGCCGCTCCGGGTGCTTCAGGCCGATGCTGTGGCCGTATTCATGTGCGGCCGTGGTGGATTGGTTCAGGAGATTATCCAGTTTAAAATACCCGGTATTGGAGCCGGTTTCATCCACAAAGGAGATCTGATCCCTTGCGAAGGGTTCTACCCGGAAGAAGTTCAGGCGCGGGTTGAGGTTGGCATGGATCTCGTCGGGTCCCAGATCAGGGCAATGGGATCCGGAGATTTCGAATCGCAGCCGGTAATCCCTCCTCCCGAGGGTTACCATCGCTGCTGGTTCATTCCAGAGGGAACCGATCTCTTCCGCGATCCGGGAAGCCAGGACAGCATTCGCAGCCGAACCATAGATCCGGATTTCAGACCAGACTGTCAGGGTTCCCCTGATTTCATCCCGTTCCACGGAACCCATACCCCTAGTTTCTGACCGGTTTCCCGGACTGGATCACAGACTGGAGCCTTTCCAGGGTTTTGCGCTCCCCGCAAAGGCTGAGGAAGGCCTCCCTTTCCAGATCCAGAAGATATTGCTCGCTGACCAGGGATTCCTGCGTCAGATCTCCCCCGCAAATGACATAGGCGAGCTTTCCGGCGATTTTCGCGTCAAATTCCGAAATAAAATGCCCCCCGAGCATTCCATGGATTCCCGTGAGCAGGGCTCCAAGGGCCGTGCGGCCCAGGACCCTGATCTTCCTTCCGGGAACCGGGGCAACATACCCTTGCTCCGCAAGGATCATGGAAGACTGGCGCGCGTCCCCGGCCAGGCGGGCCGGGTTCAGGGTAATGGCATCATGGCCTTTTCTCAGGATGCCCAGGTCAAAAGCTTCATGTGCGGAGGTGGATACCCTGGCCGTAGCGATGGTCAGGAACCGGTGCTGAAGGGTAGGCAACTTGATGTCCCCTTCAAAATAAGCCTCCCCGGCCCTTTCCGCAAATTCCTTGGTTCCGCCTCCGGCCGGAATCAACCCGACTCCAGTTTCCACCAGACCGATATAGCTTTCCGCGGCCGCCTGGACCTGATCGGCGTGAAGGACGAACTCGCATCCCCCACCGAGGGAGAGCCCATGGGGAGCAACCACAACCGGAACAGCGGAATACCGCAACCGCATGGAAGTGTTCTGGAACTGGCGCACTGCCAGGTCCAGTTCCTCGAATTCCTGCTGGGAGGCCAGCATGAAGATCATGCCCACATTCGCCCCGGCTGAAAAATTCGGCCCCTCATTGGCCAGAATCAATCCCCTGAATTCCTTTTCAGCCTGGTCCAGGGCCTTATTGATGCCTTCCAGCACTTCCCCCCCGATGGTATTCATCTTGGTCTTCCAGTCCAGGCAAACAATCCCCTCCCCGATATCCGTCAGCCGGCAGGCGTTGTTTTTCCAGACGACCTGACCGGAGTAATTTTCCAGCACCAACAATTCCCCGGATCCCGGGATATCCCGGTAATCCCCCAGGGCCGGATCATAATATTTTTTTACTCCCCCGTTGGACAGGTAAAAGCTTTCCCGGCCTTTGCGGAGCATCTCCTCCACCCAGGCCGCGACCCGGAATCCCTCCCGGGCCATTTTTTCAACGGTGGCTCCTACCCCGAGCAGGTCCCAGGTCTGGAAAGCCCCGATTTCCCAGCCGAATCCCGCCTTCAGGGCGTCATCGATCCGAAACAGGGCATCGGTGATCTCGGGGATCCGGAAGGAGATATAGGAAAACAGATAATAATGGAATTGCCGGATGAAGGCACCTCCCTGGTCCCCAAACCCGGCCAGCGTGCGGATCCGTTCACCGGTGTCTTCCATTCCCTTCACGGCATCGAGGCAAGCGAGCCTGGTTTTGGTCCTGGGTCCGTATTCCAGGGTCTTCAGGTTGAGACTGAGGATCTCCCTGGATTTTCCGCTGCCTGTTTTTTTGTAAAATCCCTGCCCCGTTTTGTCCCCCAGCCAGTTGCGTTCCAGCATCTGCTCCAGGAATCCGGGCAGCCGGAACATGGCTTTGGCCTCATCGTCAGGGAGGTTTTCAGCCAGTCCCCGGGCCACGCGGGCCAGGGTATCGATCCCCACTACATCATTGGTCCGGAAAGTGGCGGATTTTGGTCTTCCCAGCACCGGGCCGGTCAACTGGTCCACGGTATCGATATCCATTCCCAGGGATTCCATGATCCGGAAAACGGCAAGTATGGAGAAGACCCCGATCCGGTTGGCGATGAAGGCCGGAGTATCGCGGCACAGCACGGTGGTCTTTCCCAGATAACGGTCCCCGAAATCCAGAAAGAATTCCGGGACTGCAGGATCGGTGGCCGGCCCGGGGATGATTTCCAGCAGCCTGAGGTACCTGGGCGGGTTGAAAAAATGGGTGCCGCAGAAGTTTTTTTGAAAATCCGCGGATCTCCCTTCGGCCAGCAGGTGAATGGGAATACCCGAGGTATTGGTGGAAACCAGGGTGCCCGGTTTGCGGAACTTTTCCAGTTCAGCGAAAAGGTTCCTTTTGATTTCCAGGTTTTCGGTGACCGCTTCGATGATCCAGTCCACCGCTTCGGTATCCTTCAGCTGATCGGTGAAATTCCCGGTCCGGATCCTTTGCAGGGCGGCCTTCCCGTAAAGGGGGGAGGGATTGGAGGCAACCGCTGATTTCAGCGACTCCTCCACAATCCGGTTGCGGAAGGCAGGGTTTTCGATCGTAAGCCCTTTCCCCCGTTCCGCTTCACCCAGCTGGTCCGGCACCCGGTCCAGCAGCAGGACCTGCAACCCAACCCCTGCCAAATGGCAGGCGATCCGGGAGCCCATCACCCCGGAGCCTAATACGGCAACTTTCTGGATCATCCTTTTCATATCAAGACCATTGCCCGGGGTCCGTATTGAGGGATCCCGGTCAGGAGACCGGGCTCCCTTCCCGGACCGGTTCCGCAGAAGCGAGAAAAACCAGTTTCCCATCACGATCATGGGCCATCAGGACCATGCCCTGGCTTTCCACCCCACGCATTTTCCTGGGGGCGAGATTGGCCACCAGAGTAACCTGCCGGCCAATGAGATCTTCCGGCTTGTATTGAATGGCGATTCCCGAAAGCACGGTTCTTTTTTCAGAACCGATATCCACGGTGAGCTGCAGCAGCTTGTCTGCTTTTTCCAGCTTGATGGCTTCGGTGATCGTTCCGATCCGGAGGTCCAGCTTCGCGAAATCTTCAAACTGGATCAGGGGCTTGGATTCCTGCGGGGCGGAAGCCGCAGGTCCAGGGGTGGTATCTTCCATAGGTAAGATTTTTATAGGTTCAGGGGAGGGCTGGCCTGCAGCCCTCCCGGAATGGAGTTTCGACAGTTGAGCAGCCACCTCTTCATCTTCCACTTTCCGGAACAGGAGTTCCGGAGGACGCAGGGAATAACCCACGCTGAGCAGCCTGGACTTGCCTGCATGCTCCCATTCCAGCATCCGGTCGGTCACCTTCATCATATGGCACATTTTGCGTGCCGTAAAAGGAAGAAAGGGATGGATGAGGATGGCCAGATTTGCGGACAGCTGCAGGCAGAGGTGGATACAATTATCGATTTGAGTCTGGTTGGCAGCCTGATCCTCCGGGGTCCTGGCCAGGATCCAGGGCTCCTTTTCCTGGAGATATTTGTTGCCGTCCCGGGCCAGCTCCATCACCGAGGAAAGGGCTTCCCTGAAATGAAATTGTTCCAGGTTTCCATCCACTTTTTGCCGGAAAGCGGGCAGGGAATCCAATATTTTACGGTCCAGCCCATCAGCAACAGATTCATGGAAGGGCGGGACTTTGCCGGAACAGAGTTTATGCATCAGGACCATGGTCCGGTTCACGAAATTGCCCAGCGTGGCAACCAGCTCCCCGTTATTGCGGTCCTGGAAATCCTTCCAGGTAAAATCATTATCCTTGGTTTCCGGGGCAGTACTGCACAGGACATAGCGGAGGACGTCCTGCTGGCCCTCGAAATCCTCCAGGTAATCTTTCACCCAGACCGCCCAGTTGCGGGAAGTGCTCACCTTTTCGCCTTCAATATTGAGAAATTCATTGGCAGGCACATTGTCCGGCAGCACATAACCCCCGTGGGCCTTCAGCATGGCGGGGAAAATGATGCAATGAAATACAATATTGTCTTTCCCGATAAAATGGACCAGCCGGGTGTCCTGGCTTTTCCAGTAGCGCTCCCAATCCGGGCAGAGCTCCCGGGTTGCAGAAATATACCCGATGGGGGCATCGAACCAGACGTAAAGTACCTTCCCTTCCGCCCCGGGCAGGGGAACCTTCACTCCCCAGTTGCTGTCCCGGGTCATCGCCCTGGAATGGAGACCCTGATCCAGCCAGCTTTTACACTGACCATATACGTTAGGCTTCCATTCCTTGTGCCCTTCCAGGAGCCAGTCCTTCAGCCAGTCCTCATATTCCTGGAGGGGCATGTACCAATGCCTGGTTTTTTTCTTCACCGGCACCTTCTGGCTCAGGGCGGACCGGGGTCGGATCAGGTCATCAGGGCTCAGGGAACTGCCGCAACGTTCACACTGGTCCCCATAGGCTTTTTCATATCCGCAAACCGGGCAGGTTCCCACGATATACCGGTCTGCCAGAAAAATGCCTTTTTCCTCATCGAAGAATTGTTCGGTTTCCTGCTCCCGGAACCTTCCCTCCCCGAACAATTTGAGAAAAAAAGCCTGGGCGGTTTCATGGTGGAGGGGATTGGAGGTACGGGAAAAAATATCGAAGGAAATTCCCATTCCTTCAAAGCTTGCCCGGATATCTTCATGGTACCGGTCTACCACGGTCTGCGGGCTCACTCCTTCCTGGATTGCCTTGATGGTGATGGGGACTCCGTGCTCATCCGTACCGCAGATGAATTTCACGTCAATTTTCCTGGCCCGGAGCCACCGGACATAAATGTCCGCGGGCAGGTAGCATCCAGCCAGGTGGCCGATATGGACGGGGCCGTTGGCATAGGGCAAGGCGGCTGTAACCAGGTATCGGCTGTAATTTGTCATCTGGGATTCAAGTGCTATATTGTCGAAAGCTAACTTACCGGACCGGTCCGCGAATCGCTCCCCGAGGCAGTTCGCAAATTTAATCAAAGGCCGTCACAATGAGCAAAATCCCTCCCTATCTCAAGCCAGGCGACCTGGTTGGAATCACCTGCGCTTCGAGCAAAATGGATCTCCAGGCTGCCCGTTTCGCTGGCAGTGTCCTGGAAAGTTGGGGGTTCCGGGTGAAGCTTGGAAAAACCGCAGGCACTTCATGGAATAATTTCTCGGCCACTGATGACGAAAGAAGGGAGGACCTGCAACTCCTGCTCGACGACCCCCAGGTGCGGGCCATTCTTTTCGGAAGGGGGGGTTACGGCATGGTCCGGATCCTGGATGATCTGGACCTGAGACTGTTCATCCGGCATCCCAAATGGCTGGCCGGGTACAGCGACGTGACCACACTGCTCACCCATGTCCATACCACCCTGGGAATCCCTTCCATCCATTCTCCCATGTGCAGCGCCATCACGCCGGAAACGGAAGGAGCCAGACAGATCCGGATCCTGCACGAGATGCTCACCGGGACTCCGGCTTCCTATGAAACGGATCCCAACCCGCTGGACCTGCCCGGCCAATGCAGCGGAACCCTGA
>JANWKA010000071.1 GCA_025451655.1 Chitinophagaceae bacterium
AACAGCAATCCCTTTGATGCTTTCCTTCTCACCCAGGGGCTCAAGACCCTGGACGTTCGGATGGAACGCCATTGCCATAACGCCATGCAGGTTGCCAAGTTCCTGGAAGCCCATCCCAGGGTTGCCCAGGTGAATTATGTTGGCCTTTCCTCCCATCCGGATTACATCATTGCCAAAAAACAGATGAGACACCCGGGGGCCATGCTGAGTTTTGAACTGAAAGAAGGGCTTGAAGGTGGCAAAAAATTCATCAATAAGCTCGACATGTGCGTCAGGGCTGTTTCTCTGGGAACCTGCGATACCCTGATCTGCCACCCCGCCTCGATGACCCATTACGGAGTTCCTGTCGACCAGCGCCGGGCCCATGGGATCACCGATGGGCTGATCCGGATGAGCGTGGGCATCGAAAACCTGGAAGATATTCTCAATGACCTCGAACAGGCCCTGAATTGATTCCCGATAACCCAACTTTTCCCCGCATGGAGATCCGGATTCGCCAGGCTTCCCGAAGCGACTGCCCCAGGATGCTGGAACTGGTCCGGGAACTGGCGGAATTTGAAAGAGCGCCGGAAGCGGTCACCGTGACCCCGGAGCATTTCGAAGCATCCGGGTTCGGAGCCCATCCAGTCTGGTGGGCCTATGTGGCCGAGGTTTCCGATGAAAAGAGCGGGGTCCGGGATTTTATTGCGGGGTTCGCATTATATTATATCCGGTATTCCACCTGGAAGGGGCAAAGGATGTATCTGGAGGATATTGTGGTTACAGAAGCCTGGAGGGGCAGGGGAATCGGGCAATCTTTGTTCGAAAAGCTCATGGAGGTGGCCCGGGAGAAAAAGTTCGAGGCGATCTGCTGGCAGGTCCTGGATTGGAATGACCGGGCCATCGCTTTTTACGGAAAATACGGAGCCCGGTATGACGAAGGCTGGCTGAATGCCTGGATCCCCCTGGATTAGCTGATCCCGGAAACTTCCACTTCTCCGTCGATTTTCCTAACCAGGCCCTGCAACACTTTTCCCGGACCCACTTCCGTGAATTTTTGGGCTCCATCCCGGATCATGGCCTGGACCGACTGGGTCCAGCGGACCGGCATCGTAAGCTGCAGGTTGAGGTTTTCCCGGATTTGTTCCGGGTCACTGATTCCTTCGGCAACCACATTTTGATAAACCGGACAGGATGGCTTCTGGAAATGGGTCCTGGTGATGGCAGCCTGAAGCTCCTGCCGGGCGGGCTCCATGAGCGGTGAATGGAAAGCCCCTCCCACCGGAAGGATCAGGGCCCTTTTAGCCCCGGCTGCCTTCAGCCGGATGCAGGCCTCCTCCACACCTTTGACCGTACCGGAAATAACCACCTGGCCCGGGCAGTTGTAATTGGCCGGGACCACGGTTTCTCCGGTTTCTTCGGTCAATTTACGACAGACCGCTTCTACCTTTTCATCCTCCAGGGCCAAAATGGCTGCCATGGTGGAGGGAACCAGCTCACAGGCCCTTTGCATTGCATTGGCGCGGGCGGCCACCAGCTTCAGGGCCGCATCGAAATGAAGGCAACCACAGGTCACCAGGGCCGAAAACTCCCCCAGGGAATGGCCCGCAACCATATCCGGAGCGAGGTCCCCGGCCGAAAGAAAGGCGATCACGGAATGGAGAAAAATGGCCGGCTGGGTAACCCGGGTTTGTTTCAGGTCCTCGCCGGATCCATGGAACATGATTTCCGAAATGCGGAACCCGAGGGTATCGTCTGCTTCCTCAAACAACCGGATGGCTCCCGGTTTATTTTCGTAAAGAGGGCTGCCCATCCCTGGAAACTGGGATCCCTGGCCGGGGAAAATATATGCATGGCCCATCCGGAAAAGATTTGGATTATTTGATCAGGTCTGCTGATATCAGCCGGATGAATTCCGACCGGGTGGAATTTTTACCGAACTCCCCGCTGAATGCGGAAGTGGTCGTGACGGAATTCTGTTTCTGGACCCCCCGCATCATCATACAGAGGTGCTGGGCTTCAATGACCACGGCCACTCCGAGGGGCTGGAGGGAATCCTGGATCGCATTGAGGATCTGGTGGGTGAGCCGCTCCTGGACCTGGAGCCTCCTGGAAAAGCAATCCACCACCCGGGCGATCTTGCTCAGGCCGGTGATGTATCCGTCGGGTATATAGGCTACATGGGCCTTTCCGAAAAAGGGAAGCATGTGATGCTCGCACAGGGAGTACAGCTCGATATCCTTCACGATCACCATCTCACTGTAGGGTTCCTTGAATTTGGCCGAATTCAGCATGGCCATGGGATCGGTATGGTAGCCCTGGGTCATGAACTGCAATGATTTTGCCATCCTGCCCGGAGTTTTTACCAACCCATCCCGTTCCGGGGATTCACCGATCATCTGGATCACGTTCCGGTACAGGTCCGCCAGGGCAACCGTGGTGGATTCATCATGGTGCTCCGTTTTCTGGTAAGCCATAAAAGATGCATTGAAGTTTCGGGAAGGCCCCGGGGGATCCCTCAGCAGCGCCGCGGCGGGTTTGTGCCGGAATTATCTGCCATAATATTCCACATAAATGTTGCTCGTCTCCAGAACTTTCACGCAATGCAGGACAGCCCCATTCAACCTTGATTCCAGCTGCTCCCAGATCCCGATGGCCAGATTTTCGGCCGAGGTGAACTTCCCCTTCATGAAATCGACATCCAGGTTGAGATTGCGGTGATCCAGCTTTTCGATGACCAGCTCCTG
Source organism: Chitinophagaceae bacterium (assembly GCA_025451655.1). Taxonomy (GTDB): domain Bacteria; phylum Bacteroidota; class Bacteroidia; order Chitinophagales; family Chitinophagaceae; genus JANWKA01. The sequence goes on from JANWKA010000071.1 coordinate 2,727, forward strand.
CACCAGATCTCCCAGCGTCTTGGCATTGAACACGAAGCCGGTATCGGGACTGGGATCCCCCTTGATCGTCACATGGAGTTCGTAATTATGCCCATGCCAGTTTTCATTGGCGCATTTGCCGAACACCCTGAAGTTTTCCTCAGGGCTCCAGGCAGGATTTTGCAATTTATGAGCTGCATTAAAATGTTCCACCCGCGTAAGGAAGATCATCGCCATCCATGGATTTGGGTCAAAATTACAACTATTTGTGCCGCTTCAAATTCGTTTAATTTGCACCATGGACCTGCTGCTGACTGCTGCCACGGCCCTGGAGATTGAACCCGTCTGCCAATGGCTGGGCCCCCGGGAGCAACCGGGGGTTTATCACCACGGAGGCCACCGGATCCGGGTACTGATCACCGGAGCCGGAATCCTGAGGACCACGCACCAGCTGACCCGCTGGCTGGACCAGTTTCCCTGCGATCTGGCCATCCAGGCCGGGATCGCAGGAAGTTTCCGGGAAGCCTATCCGCCGGGCACCGTACTTACCGTGGCAAAGGAAATCCTGGGAGACACGGGCGCGGAGGACGGGTTGGTATTCAGGGACCTGTTTGAGATCGGAATTGCAGACTGCAATGAACCCCCGTTCCGGGAAGGGAAGTTGATCAACCCCCTGAAAGGTCCGCCTGGGATGCCCGATGCCACCGGCCTCACCGTCAACAAAGTGACCGGGAATTCGGAATCGGTCCGCCGATTGAGGGAGCAATTCGATCCGGACCTGGAAACCATGGAAGGCGCGGCATTCCATTTCGTTTGCCTGCTGAGGCCCGTGGCCTTCCTCCAGGTCCGGGCCATTTCCAATTTTGCAGAGCGCAGAAACCGGGAAAGCTGGAATATTCCGCTGGCCTGCAGGAACCTGCAACAGGCCCTGATCCCCATTTTAGATCATCCGGGTGAACTGACCCGTTCTTAAAATGCCTGCCGTGACCAAGGCTCCGTGGAACTCCGGAAAAAAGCTTACCCTGGGATTCAGTCCCTGTCCCAACGACACCTTTATTTTCGATGCTATCGCCCATGGGAGGATCGATACCGGGGGATTGCGGTTTGAACCGGTCCTGGAAGACATTGAGACCCTGAACCAGTGGGCTATGGAAGGAAGGCTGGACATTTCCAAGATCAGTTTTTCAACCCTGTTGAAGCTGGGGGGCCGCTACCGCCTGTTGCCCTCCGGAAGCGCCCTGGGCAGGGGCTGCGGCCCCCTGCTGGTTTCCAGGAGCCCCCTTTCCCCGGATCAGGTCCCAACCAAATCCATTGCCATACCCGGCATTCATACCACCGCAAACCTGTTGCTGGATTTTGCCTTTCCGGCCGCAACCAACCGGATCCCCATGCGATTTTCAGCCATCGAGGATGCGGTACTGGAGGGATCAGCCGACCTGGGAGTCCTCATCCACGAGAACCGGTTCACCTACCCATCCCGCGGTTTGGTCCGGGTCCTGGACCTGGGCGAATACTGGGAATTGAAGACCGGTGCTCCCATTCCCCTGGCAGGGATCGCAGCAAAAAAAGAGATCCCTCCCCGGATCCGGCAAAAGATCGGAAAATGGATCCGGGAAAGCCTGGAGCAGGCTTATTCCCGCGGTCCCCAATTATCCTCCTATGTGACTTCCCATGCCCAGGCCATGGATCCGGAAGTGATGCGGCAACATATATCCCTTTATGTGAATGCCTACACCCTGGATCTGGGTCCGGAGGGCAGGAAGGCCATCCGGATACTGGCCCGCCAGGCCTCCCGGCTGGGCCGGTGAGACGCTCCCCGGTCAGCCAGAAACACTAAAACATCAGGGAAAGGTGGAGCAGGGAATGGATCTGTTTGACAACGGCATTCCGGTACTTTTTACTACCGCAGGAAGCGACCCATTTAACCCCTGAAACGGCATTGGAAAGAAAGATCTCATCGGCATGCAGGAAATCCAGCTGGGTGACATGTTTCTCGGTAACCCGGATCCCGTTCAGGTGCAACAGTTGCAGCAGGTATTTGCGGGTGACTCCGGCTACACATCCCTCCGTCAGGGAAGGAGTGGATATCTGGTTGTTGCGGATCAAAAATACGTTGGCGATGGTGGAGTCGGCAACCCGTTCATGGGTATTAAGGACCAGGCAGTCATTCAGCCTCTTTTCACGGGCATAATGGGCCGCCATGACATAAGGAAGGTAATTGTTCGATTTGAGGTTCGAAAATTCATCACAGGATTTTCGGGCACCGGGAAAGAAATCAACCGCCCAACCATGGTCGTTGAGCTTTACTGCATCCTTACCCAAAGGCCAGGCCTGGATGACAAAATTGGGATTGGGGTTGGTGGGTTCATTGAGAAGGCCATCGGATCGATAAATGGTGAGCCGGACCCTGCCCAGGGCGGAAGCGCCGTTCTTCTTGCAAAGGTCCTGGATACAATCCTCAAGGTAATCCGCAGAAAAGGCCTGGGAGGGGGAGAATTTCAGAACCTTCATCGTGGAAAACAATCTTTCGAAATGGAGATCCCTCATGAGCAGCTTTCCGTTGTAGACCCGGATGGTCTCGAAACAACCGTCCCCATAACGGAAAGAACGGTTGTCCGCGCTCAGGATGGCTTTGGTTGAGGCAAAGGTTTTTCCATTCAGGATCAGGTACCCCATTCCTTGGATTTTGGCGGGTTGAAATTAAAAAAATGAATCGCAATTCCCGGGTAAATCTGGGGAGGCAGGACCGGGCTCCGGAATACCACCCGGGCATCCGCTGAATCTATTGGGATATTTCCGGGACTGGCCCATGCACCACAAGCCTACCCCGGGTCCGCTTTTGAATCTCCTCCACGCTGACCCCGGGAGCCCTTTCCACCAGGCTGAACCCTTCCGGGGTAATATCCAGGACGGCCAGGTCGGTTACCACCCTTTTGACGCAACGGACTCCGGTCAGGGGAAGGCTGCATGCTTTCAGGAGCTTGGAATCCCCTCCCGGGGTGCAATGCATCATGGCCACCACAATATGCCTGGCGGAGGCCACCAGGTCCATGGCCCCTCCCATGCCTTTCACCATTTTCCCCGGAATCTTCCAGCTCGCGATATCCCCCTGGTCGGACACTTCCATCGCTCCAAGAACGGTGAGGTCCACTTTTCCGGCCCGGATCATTCCGAAACTTTCAGAGGAATCGAAAAAACAACCTCCCGGAAGCAGGGTGACGGTTTCCTTACCGGCATTAATCAGGTCCGCATCAATTTCCTTCTCGCCTGGATAGGGTCCCATCCCCAGGATGCCGTTCTCGGACTGGAGCATGATCCGAATCCCCTCCGGAATATAATTGGACACCAGGGTAGGGATCCCGATTCCCAGGTTCACGTAATATCCGTCTTTCAGCTCCCGGGCGATTCGCCTGGCAATGCCGTATTTGTCCAGCGCCATATTCTTTTATTTGAAATCAGGTTTTAGAGGCATCGAGCCGCACGGTCCTCTTTTCGATCCTTTTCTCATAATGGCTCCCCTGCAGGATCCGGTGGACATAAATTCCCGGTACATGAACCTGGTCGGGATCAAGTTCTCCCGCACCAACCAGTTCCTCCACCTCGGCAACCGTTATGGTTCCTGCCCGGGCCATCACACTGCTGAAATTACGGGTGGTCTTCCGGAATACCAGGTTGCCCATTTCATCTCCCTTCCAGGCCTTGACCAGGGCGAATTCCGCATGGAGGGATAGTTCCATGAGGTAATGCTTCCCGCCAAACTCCCGCACTTCCTTACCCTTCATCACTTCGGTCCCGTATCCCGCAGGGGTGAAAAAGGCCGGTATTCCCATACCGGCCATTTGAATCCGGGTGACCAGGGTTCCCTGGGGAATCAGATCCACTTCAAGCTCCCCGCTGAGGAGCTGTCTTTCGAATTCGCCGTTCTCTCCCACATAGGAAGCCAGCATCTTTTTGACCTGGTGCCTTTGAAGCAACAACCCCAGGCCAAAATCATCCACCCCGGCGTTGTTGGAAATGCAGGTGAGCCCCCTGACCCCGCTCGCCACCAGGGCGCTGATGCAGTTTTCCGGGATCCCGCAGAGTCCGAATCCTCCCAGCATGATGGTGGCTCCATCCCGGACATCATGCAATGCTGAAGCTGCGTTTTCAAATACCTTGTTCATGTTCTTCCAATTTCAAACTGAAGTTTTTCACCGGGCGATTTTTTTTATGCTGTCCCCCCTGACCCGGGAAAGGGAATCCATTTGGGCCCTGCGCACCGAATCCATTTCCACGACCGAAATGGAATCGGCGCCATGGCGCAGCCCGGAAACATCCACCCCCATACTGTCATAAAGCATCTGCATCTGGTCGGGGTGACTTTCGTAGAAATGATAACTTTCCAGGAATTTTTCCCGGCTGACATGGTGCAGGGCCAGAACCTGGCTGTAAAGCACCTTCATCCGCTTTTCCCTTTCCCCTCCGGAATCGATCCGGACGCTGACGTTCACCAGGGCGCTGGCTTCCAGCATGTCTTCCAGGATGCCTTTCATCTGGTGAATTTGAATGACTCCTGAAGGGATCTTCTCCGGATTGGTGCAGGATAGGAAAAGGAAACTGCAGGCGCCCGCTAAAAGGATCTTGCGCATCATTTCACCGGCTGTCTTGCTGATATTTTGAGGCGTCTGAAGGGTCCAGAGCGCTGAGGAGCTGAACGGCCCTTTCCCGGTCCTGTACGGGTCCCTGGGCGAAGATCTCAGCCAGCTCACTGGATTTTGCAGTGAAAAACAGCTGAAGGATCATCGAGTTGGGATTGTCCGCGTTCAGGGAAGTCAGGATGTTGAGGCAATTGAGGATGGAGGTTCTTCCCGCGTTCATGTCCGAATACATCCGGTCCAGCCCCATCCGGCAATACTGGTAATAAACATCATGCATCCGCTCCAGCCTGGCGTTTTCCAGGTTATCCACCAGCCAGTACCGGTTCTGGGTGCTTTCGAAAGCCTGCCACCCATTGATATCCTTGCTGTTTTCCGGGGCATTGTTCACAATATTGCGCGCCTTCCGGAAATAGGGATCACCGCCCCGGGGGGAAAAGGAGTCATAGTCCAGCCCGATGACGATATAGGCGTAATAGGCGAGGATGGCGGTCAGGTTGGCCACCTCCGGGTCATCCCCGCTGACCCGGGTATCGCTGAAATCCAGGGGCTGAAACTGGACATATTTGAAAGCTATATTATTATCCAGGTAATTGAGCATGCTCGACTGGTAGCCTGAATTATAAACAGGTCGAACGGATTGAACGGTCAGGGAACCGCTGAAAACATTCGGGCTGATCTGGCTGGCAAGGTTGAAAACAAAATTGCATTCGATCCGCTCATTGGGCCTGAATTCATCGTCAGTCCAGTGCCTGGTGTTGAGAAATTCACTGATTGATGACTGCAGGGTCTGGAACACGTGAGGATCCACGGTCCGGATCCGGTCGCTGATCACGGTCACGGTGGCATGAAGCTCTCCCTGACCATACCCCTGTCCGGAGCAAAGGGCCAGGAAGAGGATCCAAGCCCATCTAGGAGGCCTCGCGAACATGGTACAGATCGATAATGGCTTTGACAATATCAGCAGCAACTGCCGATTTGGATTTCAGCGGATACCTGGTTTCCGAACCTTCTTTCCCGAAAATGGTGACTTTGTTTGTAGTTCCCCCGAATCCCGCTCCGGCCTCTTTCAGGGAGTTGAGGACGATCAGGTCCAGGTTTTTTTCCCTGAGCTTGCGGAGCGCGTTATCGGTTTCATGGTCCGTCTCCAGGGAAAATCCCACCAGGATCTGGCCCGGTCGTTTCTCCCTGCCCATCTCCGCGAGGATGTCCGGTGTTTTTTCCAGCTCCAGCCTCAGGGGTCCGGAGGATTTTCTGATCTTTTCCGGGCTCACCGATCCGGGCCTGTAATCGGCAACAGCTGCTGCCATGACCAGGATATCCGTATTTGCGGCATTTTCCATGCAGGCATCCCGCATTTCTTTCGCTGTCTCCACCCGGGTCACCGCGATCCCCGGCGCCCGGGTTCCCAGGTGGGTCGGTCCCAGGACCAGTCGCACCGTGGCTCCTGCTGAGACCAGGGCCTCCGCAACGGAAATTCCCATCCGGCCACTGGAGCGGTTTCCGAGGAAGCGGACCGGATCCAGGGGCTCATGGGTAGGGCCCGCGGTAACCAGCGCGGTCCGGCCTTCCAGGGGCCTGCCGGCGGCAGAAAAATAATGTTCAAGCCATTCCAGGATTTCCTCCGGTTCTGCCATCCTGCCCTCCCCCACCAGGCCGCTGGCGAGTTCGCCCTCGCCCACCGGTAAAATATAATTACCCCGTGAACCCAGTAACCTGACATTGGATTGTACTGCGGAATGGAGCCACATATCTTCATCCATTGCTGGAGCAAATACCACGGGACAACTGCTGGAAAGGAACACGGCAGTCAGCAGGTTATCACATACCCCGGCTGCCATTTTGGAAAGGGTGTTGGCTGAAGCCGGAGCAATCAGCAAAAGATCGGCCCACCTTCCGAGCCGGACATGGTTATTCCAGACTTCCTCCCGGACCAGTTCGCTCTGGACCCTGGTCCCGGAAAGGGTGGAAAGGGTGAGGGGACTGATGAAGCCTTCGGCGGCCGCAGTCATGACCACCCTGACCTGGGCATCCTGTTTGACCAGCAACCGGACCAGGTGAGCGGATTTGTATGCCGCAATGCTCCCGGTGACCCCCAGGACGATCTTTTTACCTTTCAGCATATTCCTGTTCAAACGAAAAAGCGGCAGAATTTCGTTTCCACCGCTATAAATTTACTGCAATTCCCAAGGCTGGTGCCGCAATCTTTCCCTCAGCTGAACAGGTCTTCCTCGTTTTTGCGGTAATAAACCTTATCCTCCAGAAATTCCTGGGTGGCCTGCAAAGCCGGATTGGGAAGCTTCTCATAAAACCGGGAGATCTCAATTTGCTCCTTGTTCTCATGGATTTCTTCCAGGTTGTCGGTATGACTGGCAAATTCCTCGAGTTTGGAATGCAATTCCTCCTTCACCGATACATTGATCTGGTTCGCCCTTTTGGCCACAATCGCAATGGATTCATAGACATTTCCCGTTTTGTTCTTGATATCCATGATGCTTTTGGTCTCTACCCATGGGGTAATGCTATTTGCCAGACCCCGCTTTGTTTTGCTCATTCTGTATGGTTTTAATGGTGGATTGTGATTGGTTATAATATTTGGTTGCTTCTTTCAGGTATTTGCTCTTGGGATAATGATCTGCAAAATCGAGGTAATCAGCCACGACCAGGCTGAACCTTTCGGTTTGCTTGGTGATGATACTGTTATCAGCGTAAAGATACTCAGATTTGATCACCATGAATTTGTAAAAATCTCCCTGGTCCGAATCAGGATAATTTCTGAGGAGGCCGTTAAAATAGATTCCCGCAGCCTTGTATTGTTCCAGGTTATAATAAAGCTGGGCTGAAAGGAATAGTTTCTCCTCCAGCTTTTTGTGACAGGCATCGATGATCCGGTCCGCATCAGCCACCTTATCGGATTCAGGGTGTTCGTTCACGAATTCCTGCATGGCATCCAGGGCTTTGGTGGTATTGGCCTGGTCCAGTTCAGGCCTTGGAGACATTTCATAATAGGAATAGGCCTGCATATAATCGGATTCCACGCTCCGGGGATCGTTGGGATAATTGTCGCTGAAATTCTTGAAATAAAATGCCGATGACGTGTAGTCACCGATGTAATAATAGGAATAGGCATAACGGAAAAGCAGGTCCGGCGAATTCTTGGTCCCCTGGAAAACCTTGATCAGTTCCTCGTAAAGGGCATTGGCCTGGGTATATTTTTTATGGCTGTACAGGGAATCCGCATAAGCCAGTTTCTTGTTGACATCCCTGCTCTTCTCCACCCGGTTATATTCCGAACAGGAACCCAGCAGCAGGGCAGCCAGTAAAATGTATAGGAAACGATTGGACATAAAAAGCCGGCAAAGTTAACGATAAGTTTCCAGAAGGCTTTTTCCCGGCCTCCGGGTCGCTGGGAGGCCCCGGTCCTGTTCTTTTCGGTCAAAGGAACAGGTTATTCACAGATATTCACAGGTTATCCACAGACCAAAATACTTATTCCTTTTAAACCTGCTGCCAACCCATGTTTTATCTGTGGAAAAAAAATGTGATATATTTTTTAACAATAAAGTGGGAAAATGTGTTATTTTGTGTCAAATTTGCGTTTTTAGTTTAATAACCATTTCAGAATGAACGGTTTCCTCGGTGAATTTGAATCGACTTTGGATGCCAAAGGAAGGTTCCTTGTGCCCGCCGGCTTCCGCAAACAGCTTCCGGAAGGGACACAGGACCAATTTGTTATGAACCGGGGCTTTGAAAAATGCCTTTCGTTATATACGATGCAGGACTGGGGGCCCATATTCGAAAAGCTGAAAGTCCTCAATGATTTCGAGCCCAAAGTAAGAGAATTCAAGCGGTTCTTCCTGGCCGGGGCCACCACCGTGGAGCTGGATTCGGCGGGCCGGATCCTGGTTCCCAGGAACCTGGTGGATTATGCCGGCCTGGGCAGGGACATTACCCTTTCCGCCAACACCAACAAGATTGAGATCTGGGATTCCGTGAAATATAAACAGCTCTTTGATCCCTTTTCATCGGAACGGTTCTCCGAGCTGGCCAGACAGGTCATGGGAACTCCTGATCCCCATTCAAACCAGTTCCAGTGACCGCCGGGTCCTATCACCAGGCGGTTATGGTTGAGGAAGTGGTCGAAGGGCTTGCCATCATGCCGGGAGGAATTTATGTGGATGCCACCTATGGTGGCGGAGGGCATGCGAAGGCTATCCTTGACCGGATCGGGAAAGGGAAGTTGATGGTGTTCGACCAGGACGAGGACGCCCTGGCCCTGATCCCTCCGGATCCCAGGATCATCACCGTCCACCAGAATTTCCGGCACCTGGGGAGGTTCCTCCGGCTGCACGGGATCGCACAGGTGGACGGGATCGTGGCCGATCTGGGGGTTTCTTCCCACCAGGTGGATCAGGCGGAAAGAGGATTTTCCTTTCGCAAAGACTCGAGGCTGGATATGCGGATGGACCGGAGGCAGGAACTGGATGCGGCGAAAATCCTGGCAGCATATCCGGAAGAAAAATTGCAGCAAATTTTTAGTGAATTGGGAGAAGTGACCAATGCCAGGACCCTGGCCCGGACCCTGGTCCGGGCCAGGGGGGCATTCCCGCTCAGCACGACGGGGGAGCTGGCCTCGGTGGTTCAGCCGCTCGTGAAAGGGAATCCAAACCGGTATCTCGCCAGGGTCTTCCAGGCCCTGCGGATCGAGGTCAATGATGAACTGGGTTCTCTTCAGGACCTGTTGTCCACCGCAGCAACTGTGCTGAGACCGGGAGGAAGAATCGTGGTGATCAGTTTTCATTCCCTGGAAGACCGGCTGGTCAAGAGAGCCTTCCAGGGAAGGCTGGAAAAGGATCCGGATCCCTTTTCAAGGGAAAGCCGGGAAAAGCCGCCCTTCAGGCAGCTGAATAAAAAACCGGTAACCCCCGGGCAGGCGGAAATAGCCTCCAATCCCAGGGCTGGAAGCGCCAGGATGAGAATAGCGGAAAAGTTAACCTGACCCATATCATGCCTACAAAAACTGGAACTGGAGCGGACCAGGTGATTGAAGAACCCTGGGAAGCGGAACCTGCGGGCAGTCCGGAGGAAGAGAACCCGGTAAAAAAAGATAAAAGGTTCAGGTTCAATTATCAGTTGATTGTTAAGAACCTGCCCTTCATTTTATATCTGGCCCTGTTGGCCCTGCTATATATCGCCAATGGGCATTATACCGATAAAAATATCAGGGAGATCAACACGACCACCCAGCAGATCCAGGATCTGCGATGGGAATACCTGAACATCAAAAGTGACCTGATGTTCCGAAGCAAAATGAGCGAAGTGGCCAAATCCGTGGCCCCTTCCGGTTTGAAGGAATTGGACGCGCCGCCGGCCGTCCTGGTGGTGGAGGTCCCTCAGCACCCGGTAAAAAAATAGAGCCTGGACCTCCGGGTCCTGGCCTTCGATGGCATGGAAGTGAAGAAGGACATATTGTGGAGGGTATATCTCTGTTTCCTGGGAATGATGGCTTTCGGCCTGTTCATCCTGTCCAGGGTGTTCATCATTCAGGACATCCAGGGGAAGTACTGGAAAAGCATGGCCGACAGCCTGCACACCCGTTATGTAACCATTGAGGCGGGAAGGGGAAATATATACTCGGACAATGGAAGCATGCTATGCACCTCCATTCCCTTTTTCAACATCCGGATGGATATGGGCGAGGATGGTCTCCGGGAAAAGGATGGACGCGTTTTTCTGGACCAGGTGGATTCCCTGTCGGACTGCCTTGCGGCAATGTTCATGGACAAGTCAGCCGGTCAATATAAAAAGGAACTGATGGGGGCCTGGAACCGGGGAGACCGGTACTTCCTGGTGAAAAGGGAGATACCCTTTGCGGAATTTCAAAAGCTGAAGGAATTTCCGCTGTTCCGGCTAGGGCCGGACCAGGGCGGCCTGATTGCAGAACCGGTTGAAAAGCGGATCAATCCCTTCCGGCTCCTGGCTAACCGGACGATCGGCTTGTGGAGGGAAAATGCCCAGAATGTGGGTTTGGAAGCTACCTATAATAAGGACCTGAGCGGGGTGACCGGAAGAAGGCTGATGCGGCGGATCGCCGGCGGAACCTTTATCCCTGTAGACGGATACCAGATTGATCCGGAGAACGGGAAAGATATTGTCACCAACCTGGACGTTAACATCCAGGATATCGCTGAAAATGCATTGTACCAGATGGTCAGCTCCAATGAAGCTCAGCACGGGACCTGCATCGTAATGGAAGTGAAAACCGGAAAGATCCGGGCCATCGCCAACCTGGGGAGGCAGCCGGACGGATCCTATGCAGAAGATTATAATTATGGGGTTGGAGTGAGCGCGGAACCAGGATCTGTTTTCAAGCTGGCCCTGATGATCTCCCTGCTCCAGGATAAGCTGGTATCCCTTCAGGACACGGTTTACATCGCCAACGGGAGCTGGAAATTCGGCAAAAGGACCATGTATGATGCCGAATCCCACAACCACGGAATGGTCACCATCAAGCAGGCCTTCGAAATGAGTTCCAATGTGGGGATGTCCAAGCTCGCCTACCGGTATTATGACAGGGACCCCTACAAATACCTTCACCATATCCACCTGCTCCGGCTGGACACCCTTACAGGGGTGGATCTTGCCGGAGAGGCATGGCCGGTGGTGAAAAGTCCGAAAAGCAGGACCTGGAGCGCCACTTCCCTTCCCTGGATGAGCGTTGGATATGAAGTCCAGGTCACCCCGCTTCAAATCCTCACCCTCTATAACGCAGTAGCCAATGGAGGGACCATGATGAGGCCATACCTGGTCAGCGCGGTGACCTCCTACGGCAAACCGGTACAGGAATTTGAACCCAGGGTCTTGATTCCCAGGATCTGCTCCGATACGGTCCTGGCCGAGCTCCGGGGACTGCTTGAAGGGGTGGTTAAGGATCCTGTGGGTACGGCCAACAAGGTTTTTACCGGGGCGCCCTACCAGGCGGCTGGTAAAACCGGGACCGCCCTGGTGGCAAACGGAAGCCACGGTTACGGTGAAAAGATATACCAGGCCACATTCGTTGGATATTTTCCAGCGGACGATCCGGTTTACTCCTGTATCGTGGTCATCAAGAATAAGCCCCATGCGGCAAAATATTACGGGGCCTCGGTTGCAGCCCCCGTTTTCCGGCAAGTGGCAGACCGGCTCTATGCCCTGGGCATGCAGCAGGCCCCGGTCCAGGGAAATTTCAGAATGGACAGCGCCCTGGAGTCAAAATCAGGATCCCTGAGCAGGGAGGAACTGGTTCTGAACAGGCTCGGCATACCCTATAGCGCCCCTGCATTTCCTGCCCCATGGACCAACCCTTCTCCTTCCCCGACCCGGGTGGTCCTTGGTCCGAAGGCTACCCCGGCGGGGATGGTCCCCAATGTGGCCGGAATGGGCCTTAAGGACGCGCTCCAGCTCCTGGAACAGGACGGATTGGAGGTCGAAGTGGCGGGGACGGGAAAGGTCATAGCGCAATCGATCCCGCCAGGGGACCCGATTGCAAAAGGATCCCATATCAGAATTAATCTGGATTGATGGAAAACCTTCAGCACATATTATATAAGGTGAGGATCGAAGCCGTCCAGGGAAGCACCGACCTGAAAATCCGGGAAATCCAGGCGGATTCCAGGAAGGTCCGGGAGGGTGATCTGTTCATTGCCCTGAGGGGAATCGCAAGGGACGGTCACCGCTTCATTCCCGATGCCATCTCCGCAGGAGCTGTCGCTGTTGTTTGCGAGGAATTCCCGGAAAAAATGGTGCCGGGAAAGACCTATCTGAAGGTGGCCGACAGCACCGGAGCCTGCGCGATTCTGGCCTCCAACTTCTTTGACCATCCATCTGAAAAGCTCCAGCTGGTCGGAGTGACGGGAACCAACGGAAAAACCACGGTGGCCACACTTTTGTACCAGCTTTTTTCGGGTCTCGGGTACGGCTGCGGTCTGATCTCAACGGTTCGAAACATGGTGCGGGACGAGCCCGTTGAAGCCACCCACACCACTCCTGATATCCTTTCCGTCAATACCCTCCTGTCCCGCATGGTGGCTGGCCTTTGTGATTATGTTTTCATGGAAGTCAGCTCCCATGCCATTCATCAGCGCCGGATTTCGGGTTTGCTTTTCCGGGGAGGGATTTTTACCAATATCACCCATGATCACCTGGACTATCACGGGAGCTTCAGGGAATATATCCGGGTCAAGAAATCCTTTTTCGATGGCCTGCCCAGAACCGCCTTTGCGCTCACCAACGCAGATGACCGCAGGGGGCAGGTCATGCTTCAAAACACCAGGGCGGCCAAATCCGCATTCAGCCTCCGTTCTGCAGCCCCATTCCAGGGAAAGGTTCTCGAAAATAATTTTTCAGGGCTGATCATGATGATCGGGGGCCAGGAGGTCCATTTCCGGATGATCGGGGAATTCAATGCCTATAACCTGATGGCAGTATACGGCGCCGCGGTGCTTTGCGGACAGGACAGTACCCGGGTGCTTCAGGTCCTGAGCAACCTTCAGGGTGCAGAAGGCCGGTTCGATTACATCCTTTCCCCCCGGGAGCGGATTGTGGGAATTGTGGATTACGCCCATACTCCGGACGCCCTGCTCAACGTCCTTTCCACCATTGGAAAGCTCCGGCAGGGTCATGAAAAAGTGATCACCGTTGTGGGTTGCGGAGGAGACCGGGACCGAACCAAAAGGCCCCTGATGGCCAAAATTGCGGCCCAACATAGCGATTTGCTTCTGATCACTTCGGATAACCCGAGGAGCGAGGATCCCCTGGACATCATCCACCAGATGGAATCCGGGATTCCCCTGAGCCTTAAAAAAAAGACCCAGTCCCTTTCGGACCGGAAGGAGGCCATCCGGAAGGCCTGCAGCCTGGCTTCCCCGGAGGATATCATCCTGGTGGCTGGTAAAGGGCATGAGAAATACCAGGAGATCTCCGGTACCCGGTTCGATTTTGATGACCGGAAGGTGCTGGCCGAAGCATTTGAGGAATTGGGAAAATAGGATCCCGTTCTGCTGGAGCGGAAAATAGGTTTAAAACGGATGCCCACGGGCATCAATGGCATGTTATATTATTTATTCCAGTACCTGAAGACGTATTTCCACATCAGTGGAGCCGGGGTGTTCCAGTACATCACCTTCCGGGCTGCGCTTGCCGTGATCCTGTCCCTGCTCATCGCCCTGGTGTTCGGAAAAACCATCGTGAGGTACCTGCGCAAAAAGCAGATCGGGGAAACCATCCGGGAGCTGGGCCTTCAGGGAGAGGAGGCCAAAAAAGGCACCCCGACGATGGGAGGCCTCATCATCCTTTCCGCCATCATTATCCCCACGCTCCTTTTCGCCCGCCTGAGCAATGTATATGTAGTGCTCATGCTGATCTGCACCATCTGGCTCGGGCTGATCGGGTTTCTTGATGATTATATCAAGGTATTCCGGAAAAACAAAAAAGGGCTTGCCGGAAAGTTCAAGGTCCTTGGACAAATCGGCCTCGGCCTGATCATCGGGATGACCCTCTATTTCAACCAGCACGTGGTGATCCAGCGGGAGCTTCTGGGAGGGGAAAAGCCGGGACCCTATGAAAGGGTAGTGAACGATACCGTGCGCATCAACGAAATGGGCATCAAGCACCGCTTCGTCTCGGTCCAGACCCCCATCACCACGATCCCCTTCATCAAGAGTCATGAATTCAATTATTCCCGGCTGATCGGATGGATCAGCCCGGATGCCGGAAAATACACCTACCTGTTATACACCCTGGTGGTGATCTTCATCATCACCGCTGTTTCCAACGGAGCCAATATCACGGACGGGCTGGATGGCCTCGCGACAGGGGTCTCGGCTGTAATCGGGATTTGCCTGGGCATATTCGCCTACCTGTCAGGCAATATCAATTTCGCCTCCTACCTCAACATCATGCATATACCGGATCTGGGAGAGCTTTCCATTTTTATCGGAGCCTTTGTAGGATCCTGCATCGGCTTTCTCTGGTACAACGCCTATCCGGCACAGGTATTCATGGGGGATACCGGTAGCCTAGCCCTGGGGGGCATCATTGCCTCGCTGGCCTTCATCGTGCGCAAGGAATTGCTCATTCCCATTTTCTGCGGGATTTTTCTGGTGGAAAATCTTTCGGTTGTCCTTCAGGTATCCTATTTCAAATATACCAGGCGCAAGTATGGTACCGGAAAGAGGATCCTGAGGATGGCCCCGCTCCATCACCATTACCAGAAGCTGGGATACCATGAAAGCAAGATCGCGGTCCGTTTCTGGATCGTGGCAGTGATTTGCGTGGTATTCGCGATATCAACCCTGAAAATGAGATGACAAGACGAATAAATTGAAAAAGCTGAGCATCATAGGAGCCGGTGAAAGTGGCGTGGGCGCTGCCCTGCTGGGAAAGCAGCAGGGATACGATGTGTTCATTTCCGATGGGGGGAAGATCCGGGACCCCTTCCGCCGGGAGCTGGAGGGCCAGGGAATTCCCTTCGAGGAAGGAGGCCATAGCCTGGACCGGCTGACTCATGCCGACCTCCTGGTGAAAAGTCCGGGAGTCCCGGAGAAGACCGAAGTGATGTACCAGGTCCGCCGAAGCGGAATCCAGGTGATCTCCGAGATTGAACTGGCCTACCGTTACGCGGGAGACACCAGGATCATCGCCGTCACCGGTAGCAATGGAAAATCCACGACAACCGCCTTAACCTGTCATATGTTAAAGACCGCCGGATGGAGCGCAGCCTGCGTGGGTAATATTGGTTACAGTTTTGCCCGCCAGGTTGCCGTTTCCCCGGTACCCTGTTATGTTGTGGAGGTCAGCAGCTTCCAGCTCGACGACATCGACCGGTTCCATCCCCATGTGGCTATCCTGTTGAACATCACCCCGGACCATCTGGACCGGTATGATCATAACATGGAACTCTATATCGCCTCTAAGTTCAAAATCGCACATAACCAGACAGGCCAGGACTATTTCATCTATTGTCAGGATGATGAAAG
>JANWKA010000072.1 GCA_025451655.1 Chitinophagaceae bacterium
AAATATAATCCCGCATTTCGGGGAAATAATGGGAGACTTCCGGGGGAGCCATTTCAACCAGTCCGTATTCCCGGATACCCGGGGTATCGATGACCTTGCCGGAACCGGGGAGGTCAAACATCTCCGCAAAAGTGGTGGTATGCATCCCCTTTCCGGACCATCCGCTGATCCGGTTGGTTTTCTGGTCGGTCCCGGGCAGCAGGAGGTTGACCAGGGTGGATTTCCCGGATCCGGAATGGCCTGCAAACAGGGTGGTCAATCCGGTGAGCCGGGACCGAAGGGCTTCCCGGCCCAGGCCCGTGGTGGCTGAGCTGACCAGGATCCCGTAACCGGCTTCCTGGTAGATGGCCATAATCCGGTCCAGTTTTTCCTGATCACCTGCTGTGAACTGGTCTGCCTTGTTGAAAAGGATCAGGGCCCGGATATGATATGCTTCTGCAGTGACCAGAAACCGGTCGATGAAGCCCAGGGAGGTCCTGGGTTCCTTCAGGGTGGCCACCAGCAGGGCCTGGTCGAGGTTGGAGGCAATGACATGCATCTGGTTATAATGATGGGGGGAAACCCGGACCATATAATTTTTCCGGGGATGGATCTCCCGGATCACGGCATGCCCATCATCACCTTCCGGTTCCAGTTCTACCCGGTCGCCAACCGCAACCGGGTTGGTGGAAGTGATCTCCACATCGTTTTTGAATTTGCCCCTGATCCGGCAGGAAATAAAGGATTCCCCGGTACCTGCGGTGTACCAGCTCCCGGTCGATTTATAGATAATGGCTTCCAAGGGTGGAAATCAGGTGCAAATTACCGGATTAGGTCCGGTTCAGGGCAGGCTGCGCAAAACAGTATAGCGCAGGATCAGTTCCAGGGAGAGCAGGATAATGGCGGCAAGCGCCAGGGGGAAAAAAAGTTCCTCATAGCGTTTGAAGGAGGTGACCCGGACCCGGGTCTTTTCCATCTGGTCGATCTGGTGGTAGATTTCCTCCAGAGACTGGTTGTCCGTGGCCCGGAAATATTTCCCTCCCGTCCCGGCGGCGATCTTGCGCAGCAGGGGTTCGTCGATCTCCACCTGCATGTCCTGCATCTGGATCCCCAGGGGGGTCTGTACGGGATAGGGAGCCACCCCGTTGGTCCCGATCCCGATGGTATAGATCCGCACCTTAAAGGCCTTGGCGATTTCCAGGGCGGTCAGGGGGTCGATCAGGCCCGTGTTGTTGACCCCGTCAGTGAGCAGGATGATGACCTTGCTTTTGGCCTTGCTGTCTCTGAGGCGTTCCACACTCGTGGCCAATCCCATGCCTATAGCGGTTCCATCTTCCAGCAGGCCGGTGTTCACTTTCCGGATCTGGTTCTCCAGGACGTCATGGTCGGTGGTGATGGGGCACTGGGTAAAGCTCTCCCCGGCAAAGATGACGAAACCGATCCGGTCTCCGGGCCGGTGTTCCACAAAATCGAGCGCCACATTCTTGGCGGCCTCCACGCGGTTGGGCTGGAAGTCCTCAGCCATCATGCTTCCGGAAATATCCAGGCAAATGACGATGTCGATCCCTTCGCTGTTGATGTTTTCCGTCACGTTCGGGAGCTGGGGCCGGGCCATGGCCACCACCAGCAAGGCTACGGCCACGATCCGAAGGACGGGGAGCAGCGGTCTGGCCCGGGCTTTCCAGGAAACAGGAATGGCGGATAGCCCCTCCATGGTGGATACCCGGAATGCCGCCTGCTGCTGCTTCCTTTTTCGGATCTGCCACCAGATCATCAGGGGGATCAGCAGTCCCAGCAAAAAAAATGCGGGATAGGCAAAACTGATATGTCGCAGATCGTCCAGGGTCATGGTCGTGCGGTTGATAACGAACCCGCTTGCTCCTCAGGCTTCGGTTTGGGGCGGGTCCATTCCACCAGTTCAATGGCCTGTTGCATGCAGCGCGAATGATCTTCGGGCCCGGGCTGCATTTTTGCGAATTTCACGAGGTCTGCGGTGGCGAGGATATCCCTCAGGGTTTCTTGCTGCTGGCTGACAACGGTAACCTTGCGGATATTGTCCATTAATTCCTCGCTGGTCAGTTCCATGGCGGGGATGGAAAACTGATTTTCGAGGTAGACCCGAAGGATGTCGGTAAGCCGTACGTAATAGGGCTTCATTTCCCCCTTTTGCCAGAGTTTCTCCCCCTGGAGCTGGTACAGGGCCTTCAGGGCGGTTTCATAGGGCTTTTCCCTCGGCGGCGGGGGCGGCGGGGGGCCCGCGGGTTTTTTCCGTTTCCCCAGCCAAAGGATCAGACCGACCAGCAGCAGGACAAACAGGGCACCGGCCAGGATATAGGGAAGGTAATCGAGGAGGTCGAAGGGAACCTGGCGGATGGTGTGTATGGGCTTGAAGGGCCGGGTGGTGTCCACGGGAACCGTATTGACCTGCTCGACCAGGGAATCCGTGGAGGGCCAGGAACTGGTGTCGGTCGAAGGCACCGGAAATCTGATCCCCGGGATCACCCACATTCCGGAGTCGAAGCTGGTCAGGGTGATCCGTTGGCGGTAGAGGGTGCCTCCGGGAGTGGACAGGGTATCGATTTTTCCCCGGGTCAGGAGCTGGAAATGGTTGAAGGTATCCGGAAGGGAAGGCCAGATGATTTTAACGGAAGGGGAAGTCCGCACTTCCAGGTCGAGATGGAACGGGTCCCCGATGAGTACGGAGGATGAATCGATCCTGGCGCTGACCACAGGTGCCTGGGCCGATACCCTGCCCACCGTTGCCAAAATGAGCAGGAACAACAAGCCGGTCATCAATCCATTTGTACGCTTCCGATGGGTCATTATGCGGGGGAAAGTTAAATTCTCGTGGCAAAAAAAGCCTGAAGGGCTTTGACATAGTCCTGGTCCGTCCGGATGCTGACCAGGTCGGCGCCGCTCTTGACAAAAGCGGCCCGGCAATATTGCAGATGCTCGTCGAATTTACGTGCATAGAAATTGCGGACCCGGCTATCGGAACTGTTCACCCAGCCCGTTCTGCCCGTTTCTGCGTCCTGCATGTGGATTGTCCCCGCTGCAGGCAGTTCCCGGTCGCGCTGGTCGAAAACATGGACCCCCACCACGTCATGCTTTTTGGATGCGATGTTCAGGGCATCCTTGTAATCGGGGCAGATGAAATCGCTCAGGATGAACACGATGCTCCTTTTCTTCATCACATTGTTGAAATACCGCAGGGTCTCCGCCAGGTTGGTCCCGTTTCGGGTGGCCCGGACGGACAGCAGCTCCCGGATCACCCGGAGAATATGAGAGCGGCCTTTTTTGGCGGGGATGTATTTCTCCACCTTTCCGCTGAAGAAAATGACCCCCACCTTATCGTTGTTATTGATCGCGGAAAATGCAAGTACCCCGCAGATTTCGGTGATCAAATCTTTTTTGCGCTGGAGGGTCGTTCCGAACAGGGCGCTTTCGCTTACATCCACCAGCAGCATCACGGTGAGCTCCCTTTCTTCCTCGAAGACCTTTACAAACGGGTGTGAGAAGCGGGCAGTGACGTTCCAGTCGATGGACCGGGTGTCATCCCCAAACTGGTATTCCCTGACCTCGCTGAAATTCATGCCCCTCCCCTTGAAGGCAGTATGGTATTCCCCGGAAAAGATATGATTGGACAGACCCCTGGTCTTGATCTCGATCTTCCTGACTTTTTTTAAAAGCTCAACGGTATCCATGGGTTGTCCTTCGAAATGGATGGGAGGAAGCCTTACGGGACTTCGACAACATTGAGAATCTCGCTCAGGATATTCTCGCTCGTGATATTTTCGGCTTCGGCCTCATAGGTGAGGCCGATCCGGTGCCGCATCACATCGAAGCAGATGCTGCGGACATCCTCCGGGATCACGTAACCCCTCCTTTTCATGAAGGCATAGGTCTTGGCCGCAAGGGCCAGATTGATGCTCGCCCGGGGGGAGCCTCCGTAGGCGATCAGGGGCTTGAGCTTGTTCAGCTTGAAATCCTCCGGCCTGCGGGAGGCGAATACGATATCCAGGATATACTTTTCGATCTTTTCATCCATATAGACTTCCCGGACCAGCTGCCTGCCCTGGAGGATATCCCTGGTGGTGACCACCGGGCTGATCGGGGGCATCCCGTCCGGGTTCAGGTTCTGGCGGATGATGAGTTTTTCCTCTTCCCGGGAGGGATAGGTAATGGCGATCTTCAGCATGAACCGGTCCACCTGGGCTTCCGGGAGCGGATAGGTCCCCTCCTGTTCAATGGGATTCTGCGTGGCAAGCACCAGGAAGGGTTCCTCCAGCTTGAATGTGTTCTCTCCAATGGTGACCTGCTTTTCCTGCATGGCTTCCAGCAGGGCACTTTGCACCTTTGCAGGGGCGCGGTTGATCTCGTCGGCGAGGATGAAATTGGCGAATATGGGGCCCTTGCGAACCACAAATTCATTCTTTTGCTGGTTATAGATCATCGTGCCTACCACATCCGCGGGAAGCAGGTCCGGGGTGAACTGGATCCTGCTGAACCGGGCATGGATGGAGGTAGCCAGGGATTTGATGGCCAGGGTCTTGGCCAGGCCGGGGACTCCTTCCAGGAGCAGGTGGCCCTGGGAGAGCAGCCCGATCATGAGCCGGTCCACCATATATTTTTGGCCGACGATCGCCTTTCCCATTTCCAGGTGGAGCAGATCGACGAATGCGCTCGCCTGGTTGATCCTGTCATTCAACTGGCGGATGTCCTGTGAAGTATTTTCCATTACATGGCTTTTTGGCCGAATTGGTGTGAATTATATTTAGGTTTGCAAAATACCGTGGGACAAGGGTATTGCCTGTTAAAACCGTGTTAAAGGCCCGGGCGGGGCATCCGGACCGGCTGGAACGGTTGCAAAATTCGTACAAAATCTTTGTAAAAATTGTTAAAAAAAAGGCTGAAACTGAACCCTTTCCGCTAAAATTCCCCCGGAACAGGACCCCGGGGAGCGGTGCGGCAGGGGGAATTCATCCTCCCAAAGCTGAAATGGACCAGGCGGAATTTGATCATAAATGGGGGCAGGTTGAGGATTTGATCCGGATGCGTTTTGGGAAAAAACCGAACCTGGAAGCCATCCTTTTCCTGGTCGGGATCCAGGAATCCGGAATCTGGAAGACCCGGTTCACCAAGGAACAAAAGCAGGACCTGATGCATGTGGCGGTTTGCACCCTGCTTTCCCGGGACGGGTATTACCGCCTGGAATCGCGGGACATCGAAGGATGGCCCCATTTTACCCTGGTCAAACCGGTTCCGCCCATGGATATCGCCGGACAGGAACGGATGCTGAAGGAATCCCTGATCGCGTATTTCCTGGAAGAAAAGGGAAACCTGTCCTGAAAATCCACCCAACCCCATGCGCCATTTCGCGGTAATCCTGGTTTCCCTTTTCCTGACCTTTCCCGCAGCACATGCCCAGAAAAGGCACCGCAAGGTCAGGATCATCACCTCCTGGGGAACGATGATGATCCTGCTCAGTGATCAGACACCCCATCACCGGGATAATTTCATCAGGCTGGTCAAGGCTCATTTTTACGACAGCCTTTTGTTCCACCGGGTCATCCCCGGCTTTATGATCCAGGGAGGAGACCCGG
>JANWKA010000073.1 GCA_025451655.1 Chitinophagaceae bacterium
ACCCGAAGCATCTCCAGGAAATGCTTAAAAGAGCTCACGCTCACCATGGAGCTTCCCTGCTGGAGATCTATCAGAACTGCAATATTTTCAACGACGCTGCCTTCGAAATCTATACCGAAAAATCCACCAAGCCCCTGGAAACCGTATTCCTGGAACAGGGGAAACCCCTGCTTTTCGGGGCAGGTAAGGAAAAGGGAATTCTCCTGGACGGCCTTCAACCGCGAATGGTCAATCTTTCAGACGGGTTCGGCCCGGATGACTTGTGGATCCATGACGAGCAGGACCTCACCAAAGCCCAGATCCTGGTGGGGATGTTCGATGATCCCGGCAATGAGGCTCATTTCCCCCGCCCGTTCGGGGTGTTTTATGAGACCGACCGGCCGACCTACGAGTCTCTCATGCAGCACCAGATGGAGGAATCCCTTTCCCGCAAAGGCCCGGGCGACCTGGACAAATTGATCGCAGGTTACGAGACCTGGACCATCCGGTGATCATCGGGCACCGATCAGACTTCCGGGATCAAAAATCACTTTCCAGATGATGATGGCCCCGAATGCCACGATGATGACCGCGGAGATCCGGTTCAGCACACTGACATTTTTCAGGGTGATTTTGTGACGGATTTTGTCTGCCAGAAAAACTTTCAGGGTGTCCGAACCCAGGTTCAGGATCAGGCAGGTGGCAAAAAGCACCAGTTTATAATTCAGTTTCATGGCGCTGTTCCCGGTACAGATCGTGAACCAGAACAGGAGTACCCCGGGGTTCAGGGCATTCATCGCGAATCCTGCGATTCCGATCCTGAGGTAATCCCTTTTACCCAGGTAGGTCGGCCGGTTTCCCTCCCCGGCGGCGATCTTGATCTTTCGAAAGAAAAAAGAATAGAGTCCCATCCCGATCAGCAGGGTACCTCCCCCGATCCCGATCACCCGGGTATAGTCCTGGAGCAGGTAGATGAATACGGTGACGAAATTTCCCAGGATTACATAAAGGATATCGCTAACGGACACCCCGAGTGCGAAGCACATTCCTGCCTTGAACCCGTTGCTGACACTGTAGCGGATAATTGCGAACAGGATCGGACCCACTGAAATGGCCAGCCAGATGGCCAAAATGAATCCTGCTATCAGGGGGGCGATCATGTCCTCTTTCTATCCGGAATTTAGGACAATTTGTTTAGGGGGTCAAACCGGTCCGGAGCAGGAAACCAGGCCGGGACGGAATCCGGCCTGGTTAGGGTCCAGGATCGGGATGGATCTTCTTTTTGTTTGCCAGCATTTCCACCATTTGGGCCAGCTTCGCCGCCCTCCGGTCTGCCCCTTTGGTGTTCTGAATCCGGAAGAGAATGGCATACCGGTTGATCCGGTCCAGGCTGGCGAAAAATTTTTTGGCTGCTGGATTTTTTTCGAGGGCTTGCAGCAGGTCTTCTGGTGGAGTTGCTTTGGATTGGGATTCGTAAGACCGGCCCCAGCGACCATCCTGCCGGGCCAGGTCGGCCTGCTTCAGGCCTGCGGCATGCATTTTCCCGTCCCGGGTCAGCTGTTCCACCTTTTCGCAGTTGATTTTGGACCAGATGCTGTTTTTCCTCCGGGGGGTGAACCGTTGCAGCCAGTAGTCCCCATCCAGGGGTTTTTTCTGCCCGTCGATCCATCCAAAGCAAAGGGCAGTTTCCAGGGCATCAGCATAGCTCACCGAGGGAATGCCAGAACCCTTCTTTGCGATCCGGATCCAGATCCCTTCCTGTTTTTCATAATTTTTTTCCAGCCACTCCCGCCATTTTTGCAGGGTTTTAAAGGTTTTGACCGTAATGGGAACTTCCTTTTTCATCGTTTCTTTTTTTCCGGCCCCTGGTGCCGATTAAAATCAGGGATAAACGTTTTGAAATCCCCCCGATCCCTGCTCACCATGCGTTGATCTTTTCAGGATGGATTTCCGGAAGGCCCCCAGGGTGGAGGGAGGGTATCCGGAGCTCAGGGCTCCAGGAATACCGGGCTTCCCGCCGCATGGATCAGGAAACGGGGAGGCCGGCATTTACTGTCGATTAATTGAATGATCCCCCGGAAGGGGAAAATTCCCTGGCAAAGGATGAACCGGCAGCCCGGGTGTCGTTTTGCCAGGGCCGGGATCCCCTGGAGGGTTCCGAGATAACCTTCATGGGGATCCCGGTCCCATCCGGGAAAGACGATGCCCCGGATATCATTGGCCCCCCCGGGGGCGGGCAGCAGTTTGGCCGCCTCAAGGCAATCCCCGGCATATCCCACCAGGATAAAGGGGCCTCCGATCCCGGTCCCGTCCCGGTTTTTCCTCCCCGCCCGGGAGAACCTGCCGAAGGTCCTTGCGATGGCGGACCTCAGGGAGATCGCAGCCTGGATCGCAGCGTAGGAGAAAACGTTCCGGCCATCGCGGTGATGCTTCCGGACAAAGGTCTTCATGGCCTCGTGGAAAATCCGCAGATAAGCAGTACCCTCCTGTCCTGAGCTTTCTCCCTTGAAATGGAGGATCGTTAGCTCCCCGAAATAAAAATTGCGGTATCCTGACCTGGTCATCCGGTAGGAGAGATCGATATCCTCCCCGTACAGGAAAAAATCCTCGTCGAATCCACCAACCTTCCTCCAGGGGGCATGGGGAACAAGGCAAAAAGCCCCTGCGATCACTTCCACCGGGCTGGACCGGTTTTCGGGAAGCTGGCCCAGGTAATAGCGGGAAAATTTTGCGGACCCCGGAAAGAGCCGTGTCATTCCGGTCATCCGGTACCAGGAAACCTGGGGGCTCGGGAATCCGCGTTTGGATTCCCGGAGGAACCTGCCCTTCCCGTCGATCATGCGGACGCCCATGGCGCCTGTGTCCGGGTGGTCTTCCAGGAAACGCAGGCACCGTTCCAGGCTATCCTCTCCGATAAGGGTATCCGGGTTGAGCAGGAGCAGGGGCTCCTCTCCTGCCAGGAGGGCTGCCTGGTTGTTCGCAGCTCCGAATCCCAGGTTGTGTTCATTGCGGATGAAATGGACCCCAGGAAAAAGTGGTTCCAGGTATTCCAGGCTACCATCTCCGGAATGGTTGTCCACCACGATCACCCGGACCTTCAAATTCAGGGAGGCCGCAAAAACAGACCTGAGGCAATACTCCGTGAAATACTTCACCCGGTAATTGACGATGATGACGGAGAGATCCATGACAACGGTACCCCCAAAATAGGGTATTAATCGGAAGGGGGACCCGCCCCTCAGGGACCCAGATCAAAACAGGGACCCCTGCTGTCCCGGCCGGCAGAAGGATTTGGTATTGAGATGGAACGCTTCCGTCAGGCCGTATTTTTTGGCGTATAACTGATATTGGGAATGGATCAGGTCCGCGAAACTACCGCTGCCCCGCATCCTTTTCCCAAATTCGTTGTCGTTCACCTTCCCCCCGTGGCAGGATTCAATCAGGTGCCACACCTTTTCGGCCCGGTCCGGAAAATTCCTGAACAGCCAGTCCCTGAAGATCAGCTTCACGGCTCCGTTGAGCCGGACCAGGGTATAGCCGGAGAAGGTGGCCCCGCCCGCGGCGGCAGTCCTGAGGATATGGGACATTTCGTGGTCGTTCAGCCCCGGGATCATGGGTGCGGCCATCACCCCGACGGGGACCCCGATAGCGCTGAGCTCCCGCATGACCCGGATCCTTTGCTGCGCGGTTGTCGTCCTGGGCTCCATGACCCTGCGCAGTTCCTCATTGAAGGAAGTGGTGCTGACCATCACGCAGACCAGGTCCCTGCGGGCCAGTTCCTCCAGCAGGTCCCGGTCCCGCAGGATCCCCGCGTTCTTGGTGATGATGCCCACAGGTTGACGGAATTCCAGGCAGATTTCCAAAAGCTGCCTGGTGATCCGGAATTTTTTCTCTGCGGGCTGGTAGCAATCGGTATTTCCGCTCAGGGAAAGGGGAACGCATACCCATTTGGGTTGAAGCAGGAATTTGCGAAGCAGCAGGGGAGCATTTTTCTTGACGATGATCTTTCGCTCGAAATCCAGGCCTGCACTGTAGCCCCAATATTCATGCGAGTTCCGGGCATAGCAATAAATGCAGCCATGCTCGCATCCCTGGTAGGGATTCATGCTGTACCACATCCCCACGTCCGGGCTTTCCACCTTGTTGACGAGCCCCCTGGCATTTTCTTCCAGATAGGTTGTTGCCGGCAGGGGCTGGATCCAGTCATCAATGGATTCCAGGTGCTCCCGGGATTTTTCCTGTTTCAGGAACCGGTTGGGGGGATCGAACTGGGCGCCCCTGCCGTGGAGGTACTGGTCCGGGCTGGTCCCGGTGATGGGTTCTTCCTCGTCCATAGTCTTTTCCCTGGTCAGGGTATTTTTTCGAAAAGGGAATGTAGGCCGGATTCCACCGGAGATTTTCCTTCCAGGGGCAGGTCGGCGAGCAGGGAAAAGCCGGGTTTGATCTTTTCGGAAGGCCGGTGGAGCAGGAGGAGCCTGTCGGCGATGAACACTCCCCTGAAAGGCGCGTTTTCCATTTCCATCCAGGCTTTTTCATAGGTTCCGGGTCCGAGTTTTTGAGCGATGACCAGGAAGGGTTCCTGGATGAAATGGGGTTTCTTTCCCTCCATGCCCATCAGCGGTTTTAGTCTTCCCAGGCTGGATTCCAGGTCCCGGATGGAATTGCGGCTGCTGACCGGGATAAAGAGGGTATGGGTCGGCAGGCTTCCAAATCCTTCCAGGGTCACCGGAAATGGATATTCCCTGGAAAGCAGCCTGCGGAGCTCCCGGATCAGCTTTCCCTGGGCCATGTTGAATCCGGAGAACCGGACCAGGGGAATAAAGGGACGGGTTTTCACCTGACCAGGGGCTTCATACCGCAGGGCGAAGGAGTCCTGGATTGCCCGGATTTCATCCCACAAGGATTCGTTCGGGCGGAGCACGAGCCGGTATTCCGTAGTTGGGAAATCAGGGCTAAGGGCAGGAGGCGGATCGGTTTGTCTGTGTTTCATTTTCCCGGAATAACTAATCAGGTTAGCTTAAAGATACTAAAAAAATTAGTATTTAGGATAAAATTTCCAGGAATGAAGGGGGTCAGGGACGGCCTAACTTTTGGTCCAGGAAAGCCTGGACCAGGGACCAGGATTCCGCAGCGGCCTGGGGCTGGAAACTGGGCTTTTCATCGTTGAAAAAGCCATGATCGGCATAGGAAATTTCGATATGGATATGAGGTTTACCCGCCTGGTCCAGTGCGGAAGCGACGGAGCGGGTCTGCTCCGCGGGAATATGTTGGTCCAGGCCTCCCCAGAACATGAGGATGGGAGCATGCATGTCTCCGGCCCTGGAG
Organism: Chitinophagaceae bacterium; assembly: GCA_025451655.1. GTDB lineage: Bacteria > Bacteroidota > Bacteroidia > Chitinophagales > Chitinophagaceae > JANWKA01. The sequence goes on from JANWKA010000073.1 coordinate 5,305, forward strand.
ATTAATCCGGGGGCGATGCCGCCTCCGTAGAAGGATATCGCTGCCTTGAGGGGAAGGATGCTGTCCGCGATCCAGCTCACCCGGCCCCCCATGCAAAATCCGATGCAGGCGATTTGGCCCGGGTCGGCCCCGGGCTGGGCGACAACCCATTCGTATGCAGCACGGATATCGGCCTCCAGGCCTTCGGTGGTGACGGCTTGCAAATGGGGGCGGACTTTTTCAAAATCGGTATAGGGAAGCTCCAGGCCATCCCCTCCGCGGTGGAAAAGCTCCGGAGCGATGGCCCGGAATCCCAGATCGGCGAACCGGTCGGCAATACTCCGCATATATCCATTCACTCCGAAGGCTTCCTGAAATACCAGAATGGACCTGGAGGGCTGCTTCCCGGATGAAACGGAAGTATAAGCACGCATCCGGGTATTGTCATCGACCTGGAGCACGACATATCCAGTATCTTTTTCCATGGAGTTGGATTGATTCTGCTGAAAGGCCCAATTACAATTGGTAATGGTGATCATGGGACCTTAACAAAATTACCCCATTCCTCCCCAAGCGGGATGAAAGACCTGCGAAGCGCAAATAATTTTGCCGATGCCCAAAACATACAAATATCGGATTGATCCAAATGACCAGCAACTGG
>JANWKA010000074.1 GCA_025451655.1 Chitinophagaceae bacterium
AAAAATGGATTGCCCACCTCGTAGGTATAGGGATCCAGGTAATACCGGAAGGGGTTCAGGTCCTGGTAATCGGGACGATCCACCCTCCTGCTATAGGAAAGGGTCAGGGTGTTATTCTTGTCCAGGGTCTTGTTCAGGAACAGGGAAGGAAAGAGCTGGAAATAATTGCGGCTCACGGTGGAATCGGTGGTAAACTGCTGTCCCTTCGAGACCGTCTGCTCCCCTCTCAGTCCCAGCTGGATGCTGTAACCGTGGGAGAATTGCCTGGAGAAATTGAGGTAGGCTGCATTGATGTTCTCCGTGTACTTGAAATGATTGGTCGCCGAGTCCACCAGCCAGGCTCCGTTGTCGAGGTAGAAATACTGAACGTTATTGTCGGAGGTGACCAGGCTCGATTTGAATCCCGCTTCCAACTTGGCATTGCCTTTCATGGGGTGGGTAAAATCCACCTTGAGGGTATTGATCCCGATCAGGGAAGGAAGGCTCCCTTTTCGGATATTCGGATTGAGCATTCCCGGCTCTTTTTCAAGGGTCCCGGTGGAATCATAGGTATCGGTTAGGAAATTCTGCATGGTGTGGTTGTTGAAATTGGAATGGGCAGCATCCACATCGAGTTCGTTGCCAATCGTATCGAATTTTCCCTGGTAGTTCACATCATAAGTGATGTTGGTCCAATTCCCGGTCGAAGTGTTATCCGTCTGGGCTATGGACTGAAGCGAGCCGGCCGGATTCAGTAGGTTCGATCCCGTATTGTCGGTGCTGGATGAAGGATTGATTGTTCCGGATACCATCACTCCGAGGGTCTGATTCTGGGTGAGGTAATAATCCACCCCGGCCTTGAAATCATGGTCATAGTTCGGGAAGGCCATTACGGAGGTCTGCTCGAATCTGGAACTCAGGTTTCCTCCGGGGCCGTCGTAAAAATTCCTTGTGATATAATTGTGGTTAGACCAGATCTGGTGGGAAAAATCGTAACTGCCATAAAAATTAAACTGGCCGTTGCGGAAATTCAGGTTGCCTCCCAGGTTCTGGCGCTCATGAATCCCCTGGGTGATCCCCCCGGTCAGGCTTCCGTTCCAACCCCTCATTTTGTTCTTTTTAGTGATGATATTGATGATCCCGGCAGTTCCTGCAGCGTCATATTTTGCAGAGGGATGGTTCATGAGCTCGATCCTGGAGATCGAGGCGGAATTCATCGATTTCAAAACGCTGGTCAGCTGTTGCTGGGAAAGGTAGGTGGGCTTTCCGTCGATCATGATGGTGACCCCGCTTTTCCCATCCAGGCTGATCACATCATTGTTATCAATCGAAACCCCCGGGGATTTCTGAAGGATTTCGTAGGCTGTGCTTCCCGCGCTGACGATGCTGCCTTCCACATTGATCACCGTCTTGTCGATCTGGTGTTCGACGAAAGGCTTCAGGGCCGAAACGCTGACCCCTTTGAGCATCTGGGCCTTGTCTTTCAGAACCAGGTTCATTCCGGTGGTTCCGGGACGGGATGAAGAAACCTCGAATGCATTGCTGAATGATCTGAGGTATCCCAGTTCTGAAGCAGCCAGGATATATTTTCCTTCAGGCAGGCCGGTGATCCGGAATCCGCCATCCTGGCTGCAGTCATCTCCCTTGACCAGGGAAGAGTCTGATGCTTTCAAAACCGTTACGGAAGCAAAAGGAACCGGCGAGCCGGATCCTTCGGTCACCTTTCCGGAGACGGACCCTGTCAAGGGTTGTTGGGCATTGGCCTGGGTCACCAGCAGGAAGGCTGATATGCAAGTAGTTAAAATCCTTTTCATATAGGTAATTATAAACTAGGAACTTATAGGTTGAATAGAACTTTTCATAACAGATTACAATGCAAACTTAGGTAGTATAGATTACATAGAACTAATTTATACATAGACGGTCAGGAAATGGGTATGAGCGGCAAATCCGGTTCCCGGGGGAATGCAGGAGCATCCCTATTGGAATCAAGACAACAAAGGCCCGATTTTGTTACCACAGGGAGCAGGAAAAGTGGCAGATCACCGGAGAATTAAGAATATTTTATGATTTTCCCTGCCGATTACCCGATCCTACCCTCCAGTTGCCACCTCAGCTTCGGGGTCATGGAGGCGATCCTGGGATTTCCTAATTTGTATCCTGGGCCACTGCGCCCCTAATTTCCTGAACGATGAAAAAGATTCCCCTGATCCTTCTTGGTGCATTGCTCCTCCGTCCCACCGGGTCGGCTGCCCAGTATCAGCCTGACTGGAAATCACTGGACCAGCGACCGGTCCCGAAATGGTTCCTGGATGCCAAATTCGGCATCTTCATCCACTGGGGGGTCTATTCGGTTCCGGCCTGGTCCCCCGTGGGTTCCTATGCAGAATGGTACCAGCATGCCCTGGTGGAAAAGTCCTACAACGGGGCGGTAGTGGATTACCATAATAAGCGGTTCGGGCCGAACACTACCTATTACCAGCTGGCCGGCCAGTTCAAGGCGGAACTGTTCCAGCCCGATCAATGGGCAGAACTTTTCCGTAAATCAGGCGCCCGGTATGTGGTCCTGACTTCCAAACATCATGATGGATTTTGTCTTTGGCCCAGCCCGGAGGCGGACCGGGATTTCGGATTTCCCTGGAACGCATCCGAAGTGGGCCCCCGGCAGGACCTGATCGCCGAACTGTTTCAAGCGATTCGCAAAACACCGGTCCATCCGGGTCTTTATTATTCCCTTTATGAATGGTATGACCCGCTCTACCTGAAGGATAAGGAAAAATATGTGACGACCCATGCCATCCCCCAGATGAAGGAACTGATCAACAATTACCGTCCCGACCTGCTCTGGACGGACGGGGATTGGGACCTTCCTCCTGAAGCCTGGCATTCCCAGCAGTTCCTCGCCTGGCTATATAATGAAAGCCCGGTTAAAAACAGCATCGTGACCTACGACCGTTGGGGATCCGGAGTGCATTTTCACCATGGAGGAGTCTATACCCCGGAATATCAGCCGGACCAGGATTTCAACGGCCATCCCTTCGAGGAAAGCCAGGGGATGGGTTACTCCTACGGTTATAACCGGGGTGAGGATGCCTGGGATTACAACACCGCCCAGGGTCTTGTACTGGAACTGGCCGACCTGGTGAGCCGGGGTGGCAATTTCCTGCTGGATATCGGTCCCGATTCCCATGGAAAAATCCCTCCCCTGATGGAGGAAAGATTGTTGCAAATTGGGGATTGGCTTTCAGTGAACGGGGAGGCGATCTATGGAACGAGGACCTGGAGGGCCAATTGCCAATGGTCGGCCGGGAAAAGGGATTATAAGCCAAAAGCCCATGATGAGCCGATCATCCTGAAGCAAACCGTGGATCCGGATCCGGGTTTTGCAGTGAAGGAAATTTTTTTTACCTGGAAGCCCGACACCTTGTATGCCATCCTTCCTGCTTATCCCCAGGACCGGCACTTCATAATCCGGGGCCTGCACCTCCCTGACCGGGTAAAAGCAACCTTCCTGGCCACGGGCCAAATCCTTTCCTGGGAAAACCGAGGGAATGATGTCGAGGTGCGGTTGCCTGAAATCGGACCGGGCCAGATCCAGGCACCCTATGCTTTCGTGGTGCGCCTCTCCGGGGTCCCTGGATTTACCCCAAAACCGGACATCCAGGTATCTTACGCTTCCCCGGTTGCATCCCCCCGGGTTTCCTTCGGTAACCTGCTCCCCGGAACTTCGGTTTATTATACCCTGGACGGGTCCGGCCCCACCCTCCGGTCCCTCCGTTATTCAGGCCCCTTTTCCATTTCCCGGTCAGCAACCCTCCAGGCGATCGCGCAAAGCGGGGACCTGCAACCCAGCGGGGTTGTGGTCCAGGCTGTAACCAGGCTGGAATGGCTGGAACCGGTCCGGGTATCCCATCCCCTGCCAGGGATCCGGTACAAGGCCTTTGAACCGGAACAATTTTCCCTGGAGGCAACCGATACGGCCACTCCGGTTCAAACCGGTATTGTCCCGGTGATCTCGATTGCCCGCAAACCGCGGGCTGAAAAATTCTGCATGTCCTTCGGGGGTTATGTTCGGGTTGCCAAAACAGGGATTTATCGCTTTTCCACGATTTCAGACGATGGCAGCGATTTATGGATCGACGGAATCCGGATCGTGGATAATGACGGGGATCACGGAAACCAGAGGGCCTCCGGGGAGGCTGCGCTGAAAGGAGGATTTCACCGGATCCGGGTCCGGTATTTTGACAGTGGCGGCGATAATTCCCTGGAGGTTCAGGTGCAAACAGAACCGGGATCGGAATATCCGATTCCCGCATCCCGGTTGTTTCATTAAATCCACTTATCCGGGAATGCCCGACTCCGTGCTGGCTTCTTTTCCCGCATCAGCCCCTGATATGACCGGCTTTGGAGGATGCTTTCTGGACACATACCAGATCAGCCCGATGCCGATCAGGATGAGCAGGGGGGAAATCAACTCAGCCTGGGTGGGCGAAATACCAAAAAAATGATACCGGTTGTTCACCCGGATGGTCTCGATCAGGAACCGTTCCATCCCGGTCATGACAAGGTAGATCCCGAAAATCAGTCCCGGAATCCGGATTTTCTTTCGCAACCCCCAAAGTATCCAGAACAAAATCAGGCACATGATCAGCTCATAAAGGGGGGTTGGAAAAACCGCGACGGGAAGCACGTTGCAATGCGGTCCCAAGCAGCCATTCAGCGCGATCCCGTTGTTATTGATGTTGTTGGGATAATTGTAGGCGAACAGCCAGTCCGGCAGGAAGCCCAGCCAGTGAGGCTGCGCGAAACGGGCATGAGGGATCCTGGAAAAATTTCCATACTGGTTGAGGAAATATCCCTGGTTGATCTGCAGGGTGGCCCGGTACTGCAGCGGGGTGGCCGGCACCATGGCACCGAAACGATTGGTGATATAGGCGCTGTTGAAAATCCCCCAATCCCCATCCCCGGCCATATGACATCCGATTCTTCCCATGCCATATCCCAAAAGCATCGCCGGTGCGGCGCTATCCATGATCTGCCAGCCGTTGATCTTCTTCCTGTGGCCATACCATACCACACCGACAAATCCAAAGATCAGGCCTCCAAAGAAGGTCAGTCCGCTGAAGGAAAGGAAACTTCCGAGGGGATCGGCCATGTAGGAATTCCAGTTTTCCAACCCGTCAAAAAGCTTTGCGCCGATCAGGCCGGCGATGGCTGCAACCACCACGAAATCGCCCACCCGTTCATGGGGAAAAACGCGATAGGTCTCCAGCCTCGGCTCCGGAAGCCTGGCTTTCCTTTTTTCCTGGAAGCGGAGGTAGGCAGCAAGTAACCCCAGAAGGATTCCTCCCAGGATGCTTCCTCTTGTCGAAATCAGAAAAGATTGGGGGTTGAGGGAAAAGGCGGACCAGTTGAGGACCGCGTCAATCAGTTTATATCCGATCAGAAAGCCGATCAGCCCGTGGATCAGCAATTCGTCCAGGGAAGCCGGTTTGCCCACCCAACGGCTTTGCGCCAGGGGCATGAGCCATCCCAGCCGCTCCCTCCGCTTCAGCTCGCTGACCAGGACCAGGGCTCCAGCCAGAAAAGCGATCGCCACGAAGAAACCGAAAGTCTGAATGGGGAGCCTGAGGTGAAGCCCAAAGACTCCTCTGAGCAGGTCGGAAAGGGTGGGATACATAAAGAATCTTCAGGATTGGTAAGGAGAACCCTTAAAAAATTTGGTGATCTGAAAAATTCCCATGAACAAAGCCGAATTAATCCAAGGGATTTCAAACCACCAAATCAAATGCCCGGAACCATCCCGGGTAAAATATCATCAATCAGCAATACTGATCAAACGCTTCTGCAAGGTTATCCGCAATCATGAAGGCAGCCCTTCCTTCGATCATGTGCCTTTCGATAAAATGCACCAGTTTTCCATCCTTGAACAGGGCGATGGATGGGGAAGAAGGAGGGTAAGGAACCAGATGGGTCCGGACCTGGTTTACGGCATCGGTGTCGAATCCGGCAAATACAGTAACCAGGTGGTCCGGCCGTTTCCCCTTCCGGGAAAGGGCGTGAAGCACGCCGGGTCTTGCGGTACCTGCGGAACAGCCACATACGGAATTGATCATCACCAGGGTGGTGCCCTTTTTTTCCAGGGCTTCCTCTACTGCTTCCGGAGAGAGAAGCTCACGGAAGCCGTTTCCGGTCAATTCCGCCTTCATCGGCGCTACAAGTTGGGTGGGATACATGAATTTTATTATTTTCTGCAAAGTTACGGGTAATCGTTGAAACTTAAGTCCTAAGGAAGCTCTTATCAACGGAATTATGACATTTAGTCAATTTTTATTCATTCACCTGCCAAAGTGGCCTAACATTTTTCTCAAATCCTGCAATTCATGCAGTTCCAGTCTTGTGGTATTCCTATTGATGGACTGTAACTGTTCAAATCATCATTTAACCTTAAAATGAAAAGAATATGAAAATGACCTTATTTAAAACCAATGGCCAAACCGCTCTGACGAGCCCCTATGACTGGATGGAAAACCTGCTGGGTGAAACCGGAATTGCCCGGGTATTCCAGGACGGATTTTACAACCCCGCGGTCTTCGGATCTTACCCCGCGGTGAACATCCGGGAAACCAGGGAAGCCTTCGAGATTGAATTGGCTGCTCCCGGAATGGAAAAGTCCGATTTCCAGCTGAGCCTGGAAGGGGGTTTGCTCACCATTTCCGCGGAAAAGAAAACCTCCGGGGAACAGGAGCAAAAAGAGCAAAAAAACCAGTTGCGCCGGGAATTCGGGTACCGTTCCTTCAAAAGGAGTTTTACGGTAGATGACCAGGTCAACGCCTCCGGTATCGTTGCCAAATACGAAAATGGCATTTTAAAAGTCACCCTTCCCAAGCAGGAAGTTCCTGCCCAGGCGGTGAAGACGATTGAAGTGGCTTAACGAAAAAAACAGATGATGAAAAAGCCTCCCCGGGGGGAGGCTTTTTCATTTCAGAAAGGTTCAATATCCCAGGATCCTGAGCATGCTCTGATAGCTCTGTTCCCGGGCATAAAGCCAGTCCCGCATCTGGCCGTTCTTGTCGAAATCCACCAGGACATGCTTGGGGGCCGGGATCAGGCAATGCTTGATCCCGCCATAGCCGCTCAGCTGGTCCTGGTATGCTCCGGTATGGAAAAAGCCGACATATAGTGGCTCCCCGTTCTGAAGCTTGGGAAGAAATACCTGATTGATATGTTCCTCCGAGGTATAAAAATCATGGCTGTCGCAGGTCAGCCCACCCAGGTTCACCTGCTGGTATTCTGCTTCCCATTTATTGATGGGAAGCATCAGGAACTTTTCGCCGATGCCCCAGGTATCTGGCAGGGTGGTGATGAATGAGCTGTCAATCATGTACCAGATCTCCCGGTCATTCTGGAGCTTTTCCCGGAGCACGCTGTAAACCATGGCCCCACTCTCCCCTACCGTATAGGACCCGAATTCGGTGTAGATATCCGGCATGGGGACCTTATCCTTCCTGCAGGCTTTTTTGATCGAAAGCACGATCTGGTTGACCATGTAATCGTAATCATATTCAAATCCCAGGGAATGCTTGATGGGAAATCCTCCTCCGATATTGATCGAATCCAGCTCCGGGCAGATCTTCTTCAGCTTGCAATAGATGGTGAGGACCTTGTTGAGTTCGCTCCAGTAATAGATATCATCCTTGATCCCTTTGTTCAGGAAAAAATGCAGCATCTTGAGCTGGAACTTTTTGTTGCCCTTCACTTTGTCCACATAAAACTCCAGGATGTCCCGGGAACGGATCCCCAGGCGGGAGGTGTAAAAATCGAATGCCGGCTCCTCTTCCGATGCGATCCGGATCCCCAGGTTGACAGGCTCGTCTCCGGAGCGGACCATCTTCATGTAGTCCTCAATTTCCTTTTTGTTGTCCAGAACCGGAATGACGTTTTTGAACCCGCTGTTGATCAGCCTGGAGATGTTCCGGGCATAATTCTTCGTCTTGAATCCGTTACAGATCACAAAGGTCTCCTTGGTCAGCTTTTTCTTGGCGTATAACTTCTTGATGATCTCGATGTCGTAAGCATACGAGGTTTCCAGGTGCACCCCGTATTTGAGCGCCTCCTCGACGATAAAGGAGAACTGGGAACTTTTGGTGCAGTAACAGTAATAGTACTTCCCCTCGTAGTGGTGCTTCCGGATCGCGGTTGCGAACATCTTCTTGGCTCGCTGGATATGCTGCCCGATTTTGGGAAGGAAGGTGAGCTTGAATGGAGTGCCGTACTTGTCGATCAGGGCCTTCAGGTTAATCTGGTTAAAATGAAGGTAATTGTCCCTGACCTCAAAGCCTTCCTGGGGAAATTCAAAGGTCTGCTTAACGAGGTCGGTGTAGGTGCCGTTCATCTATACACGGGTGGCTTGAGGGTGAGTATAAGGATCGGCCAAGGAAAAAAATTGGGTGAGCACCCGCGGCGGGCATGCAAAAATAAGGATTTGTGGAAAGTGGTACCGATTTTTTTTAAGCCCCAGGGGCTTCCTGCCGGATCACTCCCCGGCCTCCGCGGTCAGGATTCCGCCACTTCTTTTCCCTTCTGCGAACAAAAGGTCCAGGATGCTCAGGCCGGGGATGAACCCGGTCCTTTCCTCGAACACCTGGCGGTATTTGGGCCTTGGGGAATCCCGGTTCCCGGTGAAGTCTCCCGCAGGAAAACGGTTCCTCAGGTCGTCAAACTCCCCAGGTGGATAAACCGGCAGGTAATCTGAAGTAAGCCCGGGATGAAATTCCTGGCCCAACCACCTCATGATCCGGCCCAGAAGATCCAGGTTCAGGTCCATCAGGTAAACCCAGCGTTGTTCATAGACTGGCCTGAGGGCTTCTTCGTAAAATTCAAACCAGGGCGATTTGCGGTAGGCTGATTCCAGGGTCCTCCAATGGAGTTTTTGCCAGGAGTAGGAATTACATACCCGGACGTCCCTGATCAGGGAATGCTGGTGCTTTCCCTTTTCAAGGGGAACGGTCAGCCGGATGGGTCCATCCGGTCCGGCCAGGTAACAACGGTTCCTGCAACTGCCTTTTTCATGGTGTTCAAACTGCTCAAAACAAGTTGCTGGATGGGTTATTAAAGAAAAAATATAAGGAATTGATGGAGCATAATGTAAATCAATTATTAATGCCTTGTCATTTGCTTTATATGACATAATTTCCCTTTTTTCCTGAAAACCTGCCTAAAAGCAGAAATTCAGACTGAATTTACCTAAAGTAAAAAACTTATTTAACCGTATTAAATTATTATAAAACAATTGTTTATGATGAAAATATATACCTAAACAGATTAGTTAGGGCAAAACCTGAAATTCGGCTGCTTTCCGATCTCAAATTACTAAAAGATTTAGTTGTTTTGGAAGCAAATCCGGGCCTGGAAAAAAGGGAATTATATACTTCTTTACCCCAGTCCATTTCCAAAGGTTTTAGCAGAATTTGCCGGATCGGCCCAAATCAGTTTCCCCCTCTCCTACCCCGCTGACGGTTTGGCATGACAGATTGCTAAGGGAGTTGGGAGGGTGGTTTTTGTCTAATTCGCTGAAAATTCACAGGATTTTAGGGTAATTTCCTTGGTTAATACAACCATAAAAAAATACCTCATGGACCTTCATGGTTTGATCCTTAGATTTCTGGTGGAGAAAATTGGTACTCCTGGACCAGCTAAACATAGTATAAATGAACTTTTCATCAATAATATTGAATATACCTATACTCCTTCTGATATAAAACATGGTATAGCTTGGTTGGTCAAGCAAGGACTAATAGATGCACACGAAACCGAATATAATTGGCTTGGTCAATCGGGTCCGGGGAATTCCGTTCCTACATTAGAAAATAGGCCAATTCATGCGACAATAACCCCTGCTGGAATAAAATTCTATAATGATACCTATTCCATAAAATAATGGAGAGCACATCAATTTATGATTTGGCTGACGAAATTCTAATCTTTTTACAGAATGGTAACCCCGTTCTTCAAAATGACCTTGAGGCGCATTTTAAGAACAAGAAAATATATTCGGCTTTGTCAGGCCTCCATCACGATAATTATATAATTAGAAGTACTGCCAATACTTATTGTACAATCAGTCCTTTAGGGGAAAATTTTATCGAAAACGGGGGATATAAAATTAAGAACGCAAAGGAAGCCATGCGAGCAGCATATTCAGATCAACTAACAGAGTCATTATTAACTACAAACAATTCTATTCAATCAACAAATAGTTCAATATTTGGCACAAATGCCTCAATTACTGATTTAAACAGACTTTTAAAGGAAAACATTCCAATACAAAATAGGGCCACTTGGGGTATGCTTTTCCTAACATTATTTGCAGTAATTATTTCGAGTATTGCGCTTTTTAAGCGTTCTCCAAAAGATATACAAGAAACAAACAAAATATTGCAAAATCAAGTACAAGTACTGAAACAAATGCAGCTATATCAAAAAGAGATGGATTCCAGTCTTTTGATAATGGCAAATGATTCTTTGCGAAAGAAATGATTTTTTGAGAAATAGCTTTCATATCTGTACATTTATAGTACAGATACCCCTGTAAACTTATTCTCAATAACCAGACCTTGACCGTCTGGTTATTGTATTTATAGACCTCCAAAGTTTGACACATTTTTCTGAATTGCTTTGAAATATTTTATAAGTTATTGATTATTAATACAATAGGACAATTAAAAATAATTTAGTTTTTAGTTTGCAACTATGGAATATTGTATTATCTTTGTTCTATGAAAACGGGAAACTGGAACAGTCTAACCCTGCTTACAGTCAAGAATTATGCAGTCAGGGAAGGCGTTACGGCCTCCTATATCTACAAGCTGGTCAAAGAAAATAAAATGCGGGTGGTTACCATAGATGGCGTTCAGTTTGTGGATAGTAAACAGTACCCAACCCTACCTACTAAAAAATGATTTTTTTTGTTCAATAAGTTTACAGTTATAAACTACTAACAATGCTCAATTTTAAAAGCCTTCACGAATTGCTGATCCATTTCCAGGATGAAGATACCTGCTGGGCCTATCTGGAGGAAAGGAAATGGAAGGGCGTACCCGTATGCCCCC
>JANWKA010000075.1 GCA_025451655.1 Chitinophagaceae bacterium
CTGCCCCTGGCAGGAGCCCGGGCTTGAGGGTTTTTCCTGTTAAAACCATAAGGGCCGCGGGTGCGGCCCTGGCAACAAACCATGGCAGAAGAAAAACAGCAATTCAAGGTAACTATTGACGGGGTCACCGTTGAAGTGCCCCCCGGCACCTCCATTCTGAACGCAGCCCGGAAGATCGGGGGCAAATTGGTGCCCCCGGCCATGTGCTATTATTCCAAACTGAAGGAGACGGGGGGAAAATGCCGCACCTGTCTGGTGAAAGTGGTGCAGGGCTCAGCAAAGGATCCCCGGCCCATGCCCAAACTGGTGGCTTCCTGCAGGACCAATGTGATGGACGGCATGGTGGTGCAAAACATCAGTTCCCCCGAGGTGCTGGAAGCCCGCAAGGGAATCGTGGAGATGCTGCTGATCAATCACCCGCTGGATTGCCCTATCTGCGACCAGGCAGGGGAATGCGACCTTCAGAATCTTTCCTACGAGCATGGGGTGGAGGGGACCCGTTACGAATTTGACCGGAGGACCTTCGAGCAAATCGATATCGGGGACAAGATCCAGCTCCACATGACCCGGTGCATCCTCTGCTACCGTTGTGTCTTTACCGCGGACCAGCTCACAGACCGAAGGGTCCATGGCATCCTGGACCGCGGGGACCGGTCCGAGATCAGCACCTATATTCACCAGGCCATTGAAAATGATTTTTCCGGCAATATGATCGACGTTTGCCCGGTGGGCGCGCTCACAGACAAGACCTTCCGTTTTAAAAACCGGGTTTGGTTCCTCAAGTCCATGGATGCCCACCGGGACTGCGAAAACCCCAAATGCTCCGGAAAGGTGGTGCTCTGGATGAGGGGCAATGAAATCTACCGGGTAACCGCCCGCAAGGATGAGTTTGGAGAAGTGGAAGATTTTATCTGTAACACCTGCCGTTACGATCGCAAGGAGGGGAAGTACTGGACCATCGAGGGGCCCAGGAAGATCAGCAGAGCCAGTGTGATGGCCCAGGGCAAATATCTCGATCCCGTGATGCCAAAGGACCCCCTGCCCAGCGTGCTCAATGGAAGACAGCCCAAACTGCTCCTGGATATTCACGACGTAAGCGAGGTGAACCGACCCGGGATCGATCTGAGCCTGATTCAGGGACCGGCCACCTCGGAGGATTTTGCCAGGGATAATATCAAAACTGAAACAGCGGAGCTGAAGACAAAACAGACTGACTCATGATCCTGCAGATCGGAACCTATCTTCTGGTGGAAAAATTCATCCTGATCTCCATCGTGCTGGCCATCTCCCTGCTGGTGGCCATGTATTCCACCTATGCAGAACGGAAGGTTGCAGCAGTGATCCAGGACCGGAGGGGCCCGAACCGTGCCGGTCCTTTCGGAATCCTCCAGCCTCTTGCAGACGGTGCCAAACTTTTTTTCAAGGAAGAAATCATCCCCAGCCATTCCACCCGGTTCCTGTTCATCCTGGGGCCTTCCCTGGCGATGCTGACCGCCTGCATGACCGGTGCTGTGATCCCCTGGGGGGATTCCCTGCACCTGGGTGGCCATGTGGTTCCCCTCCAGGTCGCTGATGTGAATATTGGAATCCTTTTCATTTTCGGGGTGGTCAGCCTGGGAGTATACGGGATCATGATCGGAGCCTGGGCTTCCAATAACAAGTTTTCCCTGCTCGGGGGGATCCGGGCGGCCTCCCAGATCATTTCTTATGAACTGGCTATGGGGCTTTCCCTGATCGCCCTGCTGATGCTCACCGGCTCTCTGAGCCTGAACGATATTGTCCGGCAGCAGCATGGCTTCTGGAAGAACGGATATTTTACCTGGAATTTCTTCAGACAGCCCATCGGGTTCCTGATCTTCCTGGTATGCGCTTTTGCCGAATGCAACAGGACCCCTTTCGACCTGGCTGAATGCGAGAACGAGCTGGTCAACGGCTACCATACGGAATATTCTTCCATGAAGCTGGGTTTCTACCTTTTCGCGGAATATGTGAACATGTTCATCAGCTCAGCCGTGATGGCTACCCTTTTCTTCGGTGGATTCAATTTCCCCTTCATGGATCATCTGGGCCTGAGCGCCAACTGGATCACCATACTCGGGGTGGTCGCCCTGTTCGTTAAAACCGGTTTCTTCATTTTCCTGTTCATGTGGGTGCGGTGGACGATACCCCGTTTTCGCTACGACCAGCTCATGAAGCTGGGGTGGAAGATGTTGATCCCGCTGGCCTTGCTGAACATGGTGGTGACCGGAGGGGCAGCGCTGTTTTTCAATCATTGAAACCGGACCGAAGGACCGGGTAACCGGCCGGATAAAAACAAGACATGAGGGAGGATCGGACATGCAAGCGTTAACCGACAGGGCTGTTCCCGTGGACCGGAGGCCCCTGAATTTCTGGGAAAAAATGTACCTGCCCGGTATCTTCAGGGGCATGGCCATTACCTTGAAACATATATTCAGGAAAAAGGCAACCATCAATTACCCGGAAGAAAAAAGGGCCTTCAGCCCTGTTTTCAGGGGGCTCCAGATCCTGAACCGGGACGAGGAGGGCAGGGAAAGATGCACTGCCTGCGGGCTTTGCGCCGTGGCCTGCCCTGCCGAAGCGATCACCATGGAGGCTGCGGAACGCAAGCCCGGGGAAGAACACCTGTACCGGGAGGAAAAATATGCCGCCAAATATGAGATCAACATGCTGCGATGCATTTTTTGCGGTTTCTGCGAGGAGGCCTGCCCCAAGGATGCGATCTACCTGACCGAAACATTCGCCCCTTCCAGCTTCGAAAGGGAACATTTTATATATGGAAAGGAAGACCTGCTGATTCCGCTTCCCGGTGAGGAGACAAAAAATCCCCAGGCATGAACTGGCAGCTGATCATTTTCTGGATCCTTGCGGTAATTGCCCTGCTCTGCGCGATCGGGGTGGTCACCAGCCGCAACCCGATCAACAGCGTCCTTTTCCTGATCATGACCTTCTTTGCCATAGCGGGGCATTACCTGCTTTTGAACGCCCAGTTCCTGGCCGTGGTACACATCATTGTTTATGCCGGCGCGATCATGGTGCTGTTCCTGTTCGTGATCATGCTGATGAACATGAATGCCGAAACCGAGCCGCAGAAAAGTCAGCTGGTCCGGTTCGCCGGGGTCATATCCGGCGGCATCCTGCTGATCGTGGTCCTTGCGGCCCTGAAAAAGGCGGACCCGGCCCTGATGTCCGGGAAAAGCTCCGATATCGGCCTGATCAGCAACCTCGGGCAGGTGCTGTTCCATGAGTTCATTGTTCCATTCGAACTGAGCAGCGTGCTGTTTCTCAGCGCCATGGTCGGGGCGGTCCTGATCGGAAAGAAAAACTGAAAACGATGCCCATCAGCAATTATATCTTTCTGAGCCTGGCGCTTTTCTGCATCGGGGTGATGGGCGTTCTGATCCGGCGCAATGCCATCATCATCTTCATGTGCATTGAGCTCATGCTCAATGCGGTGAACCTCATGCTGGTGGCTTTTTCCAAATTCCATCATGATGCCTCGGCCCAGGTATTCGTGTTTTTCATCATGGTGGTAGCTGCCGCGGAGGTTTCGGTGGGACTGGCCATCATCGTGATGGTATACCGCCAACTCCATAGCGTTGACGTGGGGGTGATGAACCGGCTGAAACATTGATCTCCCCAGGGAGCTGAATCATAACTATGGTCCATTTTGTCTGGCTGGTGCCCCTGTTACCCCTGCTGGGGTTCCTGATCACCGGAATCTGGAGGAACCGGTTGTCCAAAACCGCCATTGCGCTGACGGGATGTGGCACCGTGCTGGGATCATTCGTGGCAAGCTGCATCCTGTTTTTCCAGGCACTCTCCCCGGGATTCCGTTCCACCCCTGTGCACCTGTTCGATTTTATCTCGGCGGGGCCGCTGCGGATCCCTTTCGATTTCCAGGTGGATCAGCTTACCCTGGTTTTCCTGTTGATCATCACCGGGGTGGGTTTCCTCATCCATCTTTATTCCGCATCCTATATGTGGTCAGACGCCGGGTACGGAAGGTATTTTTCCTACCTGAACCTCTTTGTCTTTTCCATGCTCCTGCTGGTCCTGGGAGCCAATTACGTGATCCTGTTCATGGGATGGGAAGGGGTAGGCCTTTGCTCCTACCTGTTGATCGGATTCTGGTATGACCGGGATGACTTTAACAAGGCGGCAAAAAAAGCCTTCATCATGAACCGGATCGGGGACCTCGGCTTCCTGATCGGCCTGTTCCTGATGATCTCCCGTTTTTCCAGCGTCAGCTTCGGGGAGGTTTTCTCCCGGGCCCCCTCCCTTGGACCCCATAGCGGGGTGATGGTGGCCATTACCCTGCTGCTGCTGGTTGGGGCGGTGGGCAAATCCGCGCAGATCCCTCTCTATACCTGGTTGCCGGATGCCATGGCGGGACCCACTCCGGTATCTGCCCTGATCCATGCGGCGACCATGGTGACTGCCGGGATTTACATGATCGCCCGAAGCCATGTCCTCTACAGCCTGGCTCCGGCGACGCTTACCGTGGTGGCGGTCATCGGACTGGCCACGGCCATCCTGGCTGCCTCGATCGCCCTGAAGCAAAATGACATCAAAAAGATCCTCGCCTATTCCACGGTGAGCCAGCTGGGCTATATGTTCCTCGGGCTCGGAGTGGGAGTTTTTGGCGCATCCGTTTTCCATGTCATGACCCATGCCTTTTTCAAGGCTTTGCTATTCCTCGGAGCAGGTTCGGTGATCCATGCCCTGGGCGGCGAGCAGGACATCCGCAAAATGGGCGGGCTGCGCCGGAAATTGCCGGTGACCTATTGGACTTTTCTGGTGGCCTGCCTGGCCATCAGCGGAATCCCTCCGTTTTCTGGCTTTTTCTCCAAGGATGCCATCCTTGGTGCGGCCTATCAGGAGCAACCCCTTTTATATTTTATCGGCCTGGCCGGGGCCCTGATGACTGCCTTTTATATGTTCCGCCTTTTCTTCCTCACCTTCCACGGGGAATTCAGGGGATCCGAAGAATCCGCCCAGCATCTCCATGAAAGCCCCCCGGCCATGACCATTCCCCTGATCCTGCTTGCGGTGCTATCCCTCATCGGTGGCTGGGTGGGAATTCCCGCCTTCCTCGGAGGGAGGGACCTGCTCGGGAATTTCCTGGCCCCGGTTTTCAGCAATGGCCCGGCTGCCTCCCTTCCAGCGGCCGCTGGCAACACGGACCTGATCCTGATGGTCGTGGCTGCCGTTCTTTCCATTGCGGTCATCTTCTGGACCCGCGGTCTGTACCGAAGGTATCGCCAGGGAGGTACTCCCGGCAGGGGCCTGGTCCGCCTCCTGGAACATAAATGGTATGTGGACGAGCTTTACGATTTCCTGTTCACGCGGCCCCTGGGCCGCCTCTCGGATTGGCTGGAAAGCCGGGTGGAATCCCCGGTGATCGACGGAGCGGTCAACGGAATGGGCCGGATGGTGCAATGGGGAAGCAGGCAGGTCCGCCTCGTCCAAAGCGGCCAGGTCGGACTCTATATTTTTGGAATGGTGGCAGGGGCCATCATCCTTTTCCTGATCGGATTTTTCCTGATTAAATAAAGGGAGCATTGCCTATGTGGACTGTTTTACTGATCCTGATACCCCTGATTACCGGCCTTGCTGCATTTTTCATTCCGGGAAAAGCCGCAAAGTCCTGGGCCCTGGGATCTTCCCTGGTCACCCTGGCTGCGGCATGCTTTTCCATTAGCGGCTCCTTGCACGGGACCTCGGGGGCTGATGTTTCCTGGATTTCCCAGATCGGCAGCCGCTTCACCGTGAGCCTCGATGGAATGGGCCTGGTGCTCTGCCTGCTGAACGGGGTGGTGTTCCCGGTGGTTTTCATCGCAAACTGGAAAAAGGATTACCAGCGGCCTTCTTCCTTTTATGGTCTCATGCTGCTCGCCCAGGCGGGCATGATGGGAGTGTTCACCGCGATGGATGCCCTGTTGTTCTATGCATTCTGGGAGCTGGCCCTGATCCCGGTTTATTTCCTTTGTTCCTTTTGGGGAGGGGACCGCAGGATCCGGGTCACCTTCAAGTTCTTCGTATATACCTTCCTGGGTTCCCTGCTCATGCTGGCCGGGATCATCTACCTCTATTTTCAGACACCTGGTGCCCCTTCTTTTTCTTATGCGGCCTTTGTCCTGGCGGGAAGGGCCCTTCCCGCTGCCGTGCAGGGCGGGCTTTTCTGGCTTTTTTTCGTCGCCTTTGCGGTAAAAATGCCGGTATTCCCGTTCCATACCTGGCAACCCGACACCTATGAGCAATCCCCGACCCCGGTCACCATCATCCTTTCTGCGGTCATGGTCAAAATGGGGGTCTTCGGCCTGATCCGGTGGGTCATCCCCGTTTTTCCGGAAGGCGTGTCCCACTGGTCCAATGTCGCGATGATCCTTTCGGTCACAGGCATCATTTATGCCTCTGTCCTGGCCATCCGCCAGGGAGATTTGAAGCGGCTGGTGGCCTATTCTTCCATCGCCCATGTGGGCCTGATGAGTGCCGCGATATTTTCCCGTAATCCGATCGGGCTGGAGGGGGTGATCTTCCAGATGTTCAGCCACGGGATCACCATCACCGGCATGTGGTTGATCGTCGGGATCTTCGAACGCAAGATCCGGACCCGAAGGATCACGGATCTCGGCGGAGTCGCCCGATCCGCACCGGCCATGGCCATTGCTTTCATGATCATCTGCCTGGGCCATATCGCCCTGCCCCTGACCAACGGATTTGTCGGGGAATTCCTGATGTTCACCGGGCTGTACCAGTTCAGTCCCTGGGCCATGGTGCCTGCGGGCCTTGCAGTGATCCTGGTGGCCGTGTATATTCTCAACATGCTCCAGCGGGTCCTTTTCGGCATTCCCGGGGAACACACCCGGGGCATGGCTGACCTCGGAGCGGGGGAATATATTGCCCTGGGGATCCTGGTGGCACTGATTATCGGGTTCGGGGTTTATCCCCAGCCCCTGCTGGACCTTGCCCATGGTACGACCTCGTCCCTGGTTGCCTATTTTTAAAAGCGGAGGGTTGGCCCCGATCCGGTTATTGAGAAAATTATGAATGAAATTGTATTTACAGCGGTTTTCGGAGTCTTCCTGCTTTTTTCCGGGCTCTTCATCCGGTCCAAAAATGCGATCCGTTTTATCGCCATCACCGGGATGGGCCTCGCGTTCCTGGTCAATGGCTGGGAGTATTTCCATCCCGGAAACGACTGGCCCGGGGGAATGATCCATGCCGATCATGTGAGCATTCTGTTCAACGCCATTGCCCTGGGGTGCACCCTGGTCTATTTCCTGCTTTCCGGAAAAGATTTCGAGCAGTTGGGAGAGCATCTGGCCGAATATTTCGCACTGGTCTATTTCATTCTTTGCGGGGTGGGCATTGCTTCCTCATTCACCAGCCTGCTCATGCTTTTCCTGGCCATAGAGATCATTTCCATTCCCCAGTATATCCTTGCCGGGTCCCAGAAATCCAACCTGAAGAGCAATGAAGCTTCCCTGAAATATTTCCTTATGGGTGCTTTTTCCACCGGCTTTTTGCTGATGGGTATTGCCCTGCTCTATGGATCCACCGGAACCTTCCATATCGGGGAGATGAACCTGGGAGGCTCGGGGATCGACCCGCTGGTCCTTACCGGGATCCTGTTTTTAATCGTTGGACTTACCTTCAAGGTGGGAGGAGCCCCCTTCCATTTCTGGACTCCGGATGTTTATGACGGGGCTCCATCCGTGGTCACATCATTCATGGCCACCGTGGTCAAGGCAGCGGGATTCATCGCCTTTCTCAGGTTGTTCAGCATCGCCTTCAGCGCGGATAATATCACCGCGCACTGGACCCTGGTGATCGCCCTGATCGCGGCGGCTACCCTGCTCGTAGGGAATTTCACAGCGGTTTTCCAGGTCAGTGTGAAACGGATGCTGGCCTATTCCAGCATCTCCCAGGCCGGATTCATGATCCTGGCCCTGGTGGGCCTGGGGACACTTGCCTGGGACGGGATCCTGCTTTATGCCGCTGCCTACAGCCTGGCCACTATCGGTGCTTTCGCGGTGCTGATCCGGATGGAGGATTATACCTATGAAGGATACCGGGGCCTGGGCAAAAAGCAGCCGCTGGTTGCCCTTGCCAACACAGTTTTCCTGCTTTCCCTCACCGGAATTCCTGCAACGGCCGGATTCATGGCGAAATATTTCGTGCTTTCCTCGGCACTTCAGCGCGGAGGAATGCTGTGGCTGGTCATCCTGGCGCTCTGCTGCGCAGCCGTCAGTGCCTATTATTATTTCAGGCTGATCTGGGCGATGTATTTCCAGGAAGGGGAACCCGCCATCCTGCCTGACCGGATCACCCCGGCATTCAAAGGCCTCCTGATCTTCACCGCATTGCTGGTGGTTGCCATCGGTGTATATCCCGGACTGGTCCTGAATTGGCTTCCTTGACCTGGGAAATGCAGCCCATTGCCGAAACACCCCCCTATTGAGGGATGCTGCTGCCTGATTGGGAGTAAAGTGCTTTTGAATCCTGCAGTGGCCTGGCGCAGCATTAAAGGTTAAAATCCTGACCGCGAAGGATCACCGGTCCTCCAAATGGCAAACCCGGCTGAGCCCTTCAGTCCGGGTTCCCCTATTCAACCAGGACATCGCCCTGACGGGGCCCGGAAAGGTATTGAAGCACTTCCTTCCACCCGGGAAACTTTGCCGTCCCGAAATGAATATGTTCTCCCCTGAACCGCTCCACCCCGTTTCGGACCCGGTCGTCAATCAGCGCGCGGCCCGTGAACAGGCCTTTATTATGGGACAGGATGAGCCTTTTGTAGGCCAGTTCTCCCAGGTGTTGTTCCACCCAGATCCGTTTTTCCGTCCAGGATTGGACGCCGTGCCAATCCGGGGTGGATAGAATATAGATATCGAAATGGCCTGAAAGGATCCGGTATGCTTCGATGGCGCCGGGCATGGGTTCCAGGGATGTGAAAAATCCCGGCCGGGCACTCAGCTCTGAGGTGATTTCCTTTTTTTCCGGTTCCGGAAGGGTAAGGAAATCAGGGTGGTATTTCAGCACGCCCCGGATAAAATCCACCAGGACGCCATCCATGTCGATGAACAGGAGTTCTTTTTCCGGCATTGGAATTCGGATTCGATTGGGTTTATGCAGGGTTCAAAAAAATCCCCGCAGTTGGGCTGCAGGGATCAGATCCAATTTTGTACCGGATTACCTGGCCACATTTACGGCCCTCTTTTCCCGGATCACGGTAACCTTGATCTGGCCCGGATACTGCATTTCGGTCTGGATTTTCTGGGCGATCTCAAAAGAAAGTTTGTCCGCGTCCTGGTCGGTCACCTTTTCGCTTTCCACGATCACCCGGAGCTCACGGCCGGCCTGTATGGCATAGGCTTTTTCAACACCGTTGTATGCGATTGCAAGATTTTCCAGGTCCTTGATCCGCTGGATGTAACTCTGCATGATCTCCCTGCGTGCCCCCGGCCTGGCTCCGCTGATGGCATCGCAGGCCTGCACGATGGGGGAGATCACGTAGGTCATCTCCATTTCATCATGGTGCGCTCCGATCGCGTTAACCACGGAGGGGTGTTCGCCGTATTTTTCAGCCAGTTTGGCTCCCAGCAGGGCATGGGAAAGTTCAGTCTCCTCGTCAGGGACCTTGCCAATATCATGAAGTAATCCGGCCCTTTTGGCCAGTTTGGGGCTGATGCCCAGCTCCGCAGCCATGATGGCGCAGAGGTTAGCGGTTTCCTTGGAATGCATCAGCAGGTTCTGACCATAGGAGGATCGGAAACGCATCTTTCCGACGATCCGGACCAGGTCCGGATGGAGGCCATGAATGCCCAGCTCGATCATGGTTCTTTCGCCGATCTCTATGACCTGGTCCTCCATCTGTTTCTTGGTCTTTTCCACCACCTCCTCGATCCGGGCGGGGTGTATCCTTCCGTCCTGGACCAACCTCTGAAGGGAAAGCCGGGCGATTTCCCGGCGCAGGGGGTCAAAGGAGGAAAGCACGATGGCTTCCGGGGTATCGTCCACGATCAGGTCAACTCCTGTGGCGGCTTCTATCGCCCGGATATTGCGGCCTTCCCTTCCAATGATCTGTCCCTTGATCTCATCGCTTTCCAGGTTGAATACTGTAATGGCATTTTCAATCGTCTGCTCCGCGGCGGTCCTCTGAATGGTCTGGATGATGATCTTCTTGGCATCCTTGTTGGCCTTCAGCTTGGCATCTTCCACGATCTGCTGGATCTGGCCCACGGCCTGACTGCGGGCCTCTTCCCGGAGGGTTTCAACCAGCTGCGCCTTCGCTTCCTCAGCGGAGAGACCAGCCACCTTTTCAAGCCTGCGGATATGTTCCTCCTGATGTTTTTCCAGCTCGGTGCGCTTGATGTTCACCAGGTCGATCTGCCGGTTCAGATTCTCCTTGATCACTTCGTTTTCCTGGACCTGCCGCTGGGCATGTTCCAGTTTCTGGCTCAGGGCCTGCTCTTTCTGCTTGATCCGGGTTTCGGAATCGACTAGTTTCTGGTTCCGCTGAAGGGTCTCCTTCTCCAGCTCGCTCTTCATCTGGAGGTATTTCTCCCTGGCTTCGAGCAGCTTTTTTTCCTTCAGGGTTTCTGTAGCGACCTTGGCGTCCGCCAGGATCCTGGCTGCATCCTTTTCGGCCTCTTCAATCCTGTGGCGGGTATCCTTGGCAAAAATCAGCTTTCCAATAATGATCCCTATCACCAAACCCACCACACCAATCCCTATTTCTATGAACGTTAAAGTTTCCATTAAATAAATATTTTATATTATCCATAAGTCCCATCAGACTGGCTGGTAACCAGAAATCAAGAGGAGAATTGACGCGTAAAGATACAAAAATTAGCTGGAGCAAGGGGAGAGGGACTGCATAATTGGCGTTATGCCAATGCATTATCAAGAGATTCCTCGAGCCGTCCCAGTTCCCCGGAAAAGGATGATTCCGGGGCGGGCTCCGCGGAATTGCCCTGGGTGGCGTAGGTGATCAGGCACATGGCGATATAATCCTGCAAATCCTTGCCGGCATAGGTGGTTTTGAACTCCAGGATTTTTTCATTGATTCGTTTCACCGCGGAACGGACTTGCTGTTCCTCATCCGGGTGGATCTTCAACCGGTAACTCCGGTCAGCTACCACTACGTTTACCGGAATCAGTTTTTCATCCTCCATAAAACAGGTTTTCCGGGAATATCCTAATCGCTGAGGCGGGAGATGCACCTGTCAATTTCCCGGATATACTCACTGATCAGGGACTGCAGGTTTTTTTTATCCTCCCCTTCCAGGCTGGCTTGCCCTTTGGCAGCTTTCAACTTCAGGAGCCGGCTGTTTTCTTCCAGCTGGTTCAGGGTCTGGCGGCTTTCCTGAAGCTCGTTGGCTTTGCTTTCCACCTGCTTGTGAAGGGAAAGGTTTTCCTGCTTCAGGTGTTGGTATTTTTTGACCAGCATCTGCACCTTGTCCTCAATCCTTTTCAACTGCACATCAGGTGGAACCATGATGATCCAATTTAGGGTTAATTCCTGATTTCTGCATGCAGGTGGTCTTTCAGTGCCCCCATTATCCTTTGCATCGCCAGGTCAATGTCTTTTTCAGTCAGGGTCCTGGAATCATCCCGGAACAGGAACCGCAAAGCGTAGGATTTCCGGTCCATTCCCAGCTTTTCGCTTTCAAACACGTCAAAAAGTTCCACCTGCCGAAGCAGGGGTAGTTTCAAATGACTGATCATCTCCCGGAGTTCCGAGTACCGGAGCTGCCGGTTCAAAACCAGGGAAAGGTCCCTTTTGACTCCGGGAAATTTCGAGGGGGGCTGGCTTTTCAGTGATTCCCCAGGAGCGGACCCGCAAATGGTGTTCCAATCCAGAACCCCATGCCAGACCTCCTGCCGGATGCCTTCGTCTGAAATAACCCGGGAAATCACTTTTCCGAAATATCCCAGGGTCCGGCCACCGTTTTCAAGCACCTGAACTCCCTCAAGACCCCCGGCGGAACCGTCCCGGAACCCCAAAGGGCCGATTCCCAAATGAGTCAGCAGGTTGGACATGAACCCCTTGAGCAGGTAATGGTCCGGCCTGAGGCCCCTGCCGGACCAGTTCTCCAGGGCTTCGCCGGTCATCCAGATCCCCAATTGTTCGGATTCATCCAGGGTTTTTGTCTGCTGGTAGGTTTTCCCGAACCCATACAGGAGCAGGGAATTGCTTTGCCGGTTCAGGTTGTAAGCGATGGCCTGAAGACCTCCATGGAGCAGGGAAACCCGCAATTCATCCAATTCGGTATTCAGGGGATTGATCAGCCGGATTTTTTTGGCATCTGCTGCAATCCAGTCCTTTTCCCGGGCCACAATGGAAGGAGTCAGGATTTCATAAAATCCGCAGGAGGAAAGGTAATCAGAGGCTCTTTCCCGAAGCTGTTGAAAGGTCTCGTCCGGCACCGGGGAAGGGACGAAGGAAATCCTTTCCGGGACCGGGATCTGGTCCAGACCGTCGAAACGCATCACCTCCTCCGCGATATCACAGGACCGGCTGATATCGGGAAAGCTGAATGGAACCACCGCCGTGAATCCCAGGCCATCCTCATTTTCGATCCCGAATTCCAGCCCCCCCAGGATCCCCCGGACCAGGTCCCGGTCATAGTGCTTTCCACTGGTCCGGTCGAGGTAATCATAATCCACGCGCAGGGAGGTCCTCTCCATCGGGGAGGGGTAGCAGTCCATGAATTCCGAGGAAACCCTGCCACCGGCCAGTTCGCAAACCAGGCTGGCCGCCCTGGCCAGGGCGTAGGGGATCAGCGAGATATCCCCTCCCTTTTCGAAACGAAGTGCAGCGTCGGTCCGCAGTCCGTGACGCAGGGAGGTCCTGCGAACGGAAACCGGGTCGAACCAGGCCCCTTCCAGAAAAATATTGCGGGTTCCTTCCCGGATCCCGGAATCGAGACCACCGCTAACTCCCGCCAGGCTTAAGGGTCCCCGGGAGTCCGAGATCACCAGGTCCAGGGGGTCGATTTTCCTTTTCTTGCCGTCCAGGGTGGTCAGGGTTCCGTCCTTTCCCTTATCAATGAGAAGTAGTTTGCCCCCGATCCGGTCCAGGTCGAAAGCGTGAAGGGGCTGGCCGCATTCCAGGAGGACATAATTCGTGATATCCACAATATTGTTGATCGGACGGAGGCCAACGGCCGATAATCGGCCCGCAAGCCAGGCCGGGGAAGATGAGACCTGGATACCGCTGATCGCCA
>JANWKA010000076.1 GCA_025451655.1 Chitinophagaceae bacterium
AGCAATGAGATCCGCAGAACGGACCATCTGGAAAACACCTTTGAACAGGGTTTCACCTATGCTGACCAGGGAATTTTGGATATCCTGGAGATTCCAATGATTTATGGGAGAAGGGAAACTGCCCTGGCTGAACCAAATACCATGGTGGTCACCAAAAAGATTTCAGACAAATTTTTCCCGGGGGAAAACCCCCTGGGGAAAGTGATGATCCTCAATAACGATATTCATAAAACCTACCGGATCACCGGGGTGATTCCAGATTTTCCACCTACCTCCCATATCCGGTATGATTTCTTTCTGACTCTTTCTGGATTTCAGCTTTGGCCGGGAGAACGAGAGGCCTGGGGCAACTACAATTACTACACCTATGTATTGCTGAAACCTGGAGCCAGTGCTGCCCGGCTCCAATCCAAGCTCGGTCTCATCGAGACTAAATATTTTATCCCGGAAGCCAGGCGAGATGGGGTTCCTGATCCGGATGAAATTGCCCGGAAGGCCCATATATTGCTTCAACCCATCAGCTCGGTACACCTGGAGGCTATTGATGATGAATTACCCCATGGAGACCCGAGGTTTATCTGGCTATTCGGGGCGATTGCCTGCTTTATCCTGATTATTGCCAGCATCAATTTTGTCAACCTGGCTACCGCCAGGTCCGCCAATCGGGCAAAAGAAGTTGGGCTGAGAAAGGTGGTGGGTTGCCTGAAATCGGACCTCATCCACCAATTTCTCGCTGAATCTCTGGTTATCAGCTTTTTATCCTTCATTTTGGGAATCCTGCTGGCCTGGATCCTGACTCCCTATTTCAATCTGCTTACCGCAAAATCCCTGGTTTTTCCCTGGAGAGAATGGTGGCTTCTTCCAGTCACCTTCGGCGCCGCCCTGGTGACCGGGGTACTGGCTGGTCTTTACCCTGCATTTTACCTGTCTGCATTCAAACCTATTAGGGTCCTGAAGGGAAACCTGAGCAGGGGGAGCAAAAACTCCCTTTTGCGAAATGGCCTTGTGGTATTTCAATTCACGACCTCTATCGCTCTGATCATCGGTACCCTGGTGATTGAAAACCAGATGCAGTTTATCCTCCACCGGAAAATCGGATTCAATAAAGACCAGGTAGTCTTGCTAGAGGGAATGAACACCATGAATGCCCGCCAGGTAACCATTTTCAAAAACGAGCTGCTCCGGATTCCCCATGTGGTCAAAGCATCTGCCAGTGATTTTTTGCCTGTCTCGGGAACTCCCCGAAATCAAAACCCCTTCTTTAAGGCGGGAGCAGGTTCAGAGACAAATGAAGTCGACGGCCAGGGTTGGTTGGTCGACGCAGATTATATTCCAACTCTTGGAATGAAGATGGTTGAAGGAAGGAACTTTTCCCCTGATATTCCTTCGGATTCCCAGGCGGTGATCATCAACCAGAGCATGGCAGCCAAACTTCACCTTCAAAATCCGGTAGGTGCGCGGATCACAAATGATCCCCATGATCCGAAGGGACCTATTTATCATGTGATTGGCGTGGTGCAGGATTTTAATTTTGAATCCATGCGCGATCAAATAGGTGCCTTATGCCTCCACCTGGGTCAGGGCTCTTCCACAATTTCAGTCCGGATTGGGTCAAAAGATATGGGTGCCGCTCTGGGCTCCATTTCCACGATCTGGAAACAGTTCAACCCCAACCAACCGATCAGGTACACTTTTCTGGATAAGCGTTTTGCGGAAATGTACGATGATGTAACACGAACAGGGCGGATATTCACCAGTTTCGCGGTCCTTGCAATCATTGTGGCCTGTCTGGGATTATTCGCCCTATCCGCTTTTATGGCCGAACAAAGGCTCCGGGAGATCGGTATCAGGAAGGTATTGGGTGCTACGGCTGTGGGTATTACTTCGATGCTTTCCGGGGGTTTCCTCAAACTGGTCCTGGTTTCAATCGTATTAGCTTCGCCCCTCGCCTGGATATTCATGAATCGCTGGTTAAGGGATTTTGCATATAGTATACATATCAGCTGGTGGATGTTCGCCCTTTCCGGTTTGATCGCCCTCTTCATTGCATTAGGAACCATCAGCTTTCAGTCCATACGGGCAGCCTTGGTAAATCCTGCCGGGCTATTAAGATCCGAATAAGGAGTATCCTCCGGAAAGGGTTCACTTAATTGAATAAAAAAATCATAATTATAAATTCCTGTTGTTTAGGTGGTCATCGGTATCTTATTGTATTTATTCCGGTATTCAATCGGGGTCAGACCGGTGATCCTCTTGAATATTTCCCTGAAAGCTTTTGAATCCGTGTATCCCACCTCATACATGACTTCCGAAATATTCTTCCGGGTGGTCTCGAAGCTTCTTTTGGCGGCCTCCACTTTCACCCTTTGGATATATTCAGTAACCGTATTGTGCGTAGCCTTTTTGAACCGCCTTTCAAAAGTCCTGCGGCCAATGGAGACCCTGTCGGCCAAATCCTCAAGCCTGATCTTTTCCTGGATGTTTTCTTCGATAAAGACCTGGGCATTTCTGATTTCTATATCCCCATGTTTTTTTTGGCCTTTGAACATGGCGAAGGCGGCCTGGCTGTCCCGGTCGATATCAATGGCAAAATACTTGGAGGCCAGGATGGCCGTTTCGCGGTCCGTATATTTTTCCAGGAGGTAGAGCAGGAGGTTCCAATAAGAGTTTGCCCCTCCGCTGGAATAGATCCGGTTCTCCTCCGTGACAATACTTCCTTCCACCAACTCCACATCAGGATACATTTCCCGGAACTCGCTGGTAAATCCCCAATGGGTGGAACATTTTTTACCGTCCAGCAATCCGGTGGAAGCCAGCAGGAAGGCACCCACACAAAGAGAGGCCACTTCCGCCCCCTGGTTGTATTGCTTCAGGATCCAGGGGACCAGGGCCTGGTTTTGGGCTACCGCATGCTTCATATCACCGAAAAGGGCCGGGATGAAAACCAGGTCGGTTTGTTTCACTTCCTGCACCAGCCGGTCCGGGTGGACGGAAAAGGCTCCATCATTCAGCTTTACCTCCTTTTTAAGTCCAACCAACTGAACCTCGAACAGGGGGTCCCTGCCGGAAACAGAAAGAAATTGATTTGCAGTCGTAAAAAGGTATTTCGGATCGGCGATCGCCTGCATCACCGAGGATTCCGGCACCAAAATGGATACGTGTTTCATAGCCTGAAGATACCGAGGCGTTTTGTCATATTCAACCCCTAACATCGTCGTTTACGCCACCCTCAGGTAAAAATTTCCCTCCTCATCTTTGTAAGGTCAAATCCAGATCATAAAACCTGAAAAAATGAAAAAGCAAAAAATCACCCCCTGCCTCTGGTTCGATAACCAGGCTGAAGAAGCGGCTCGCTTCTATACCTCCCTGTTCAAAAACTCCAAAATCGGACCGATCTCCCATTATGGCGACTCCGTACACGGGAAGAAAGGATCCGTCATGATGGTAACCTTCCAGCTGGATGGCCAGGAATTCATGGCATTAAACGGGGGCCCTATCTTTAAATTCACAGAAGCCATTTCCCTTTCGGTGGATTGCGCCGATCAGCAGGAAGTGGATACATTCTGGGAAAAGCTGTCCGAAGGCGGCGAAAAGAGCAAATGCGGATGGCTCAAGGATAAATACGGCCTGTCCTGGCAGATTGTCCCCTCTGAATTGAAGGAATTGATGAGCTCAGGGGATCCGGACCAATCCAACAGGGTCATGAAGGCCCTGCTCCAGATGACCCGGCTTGATATAGAAGGCCTTAGGAAAGCGGCTCGTGAAAAATAGGGTCCGGGACCAGGTCCATCCAGCCCGGCCGGGTTTCAAAACCTTGAAATTCAATCTAAACCAAAAATACTAAACCCTTTCACGATGAAACAGATTAATTGCTATCTGACCTTCAACGGCAATTGCCGGGAAGCAATGAACTTCTACAAGGATTGCCTGGGGGGAGACCTGTATATCCAGACCGTTGGGGAATCCCCGATGGCGGACCAGATGCCTCCACAAATGAAAAACAGCATCATGCACGCCTCCCTGACCAGGGGCGGGGTCGTCCTGATGGGCTCTGATCTTTGTCCTGAGAGGCTGATCCAGGGCAACACGGTTTCCCTGCTGCTGGATTGCAGCAGCGAAGAGGAAGTGCGCACCTGTTATGAAAAGCTTGCAACGGGAGGAAAGGCCACTCATCCCCCGGCAAACACTTTCTGGGGGGCCTATTTCGGCGATCTGACCGATAAATATGGCAACCTTTGGTTGCTTAACTTTATGCCTGAAGTAGCTGCAGTCTCTTCCAGGGAAGCCACCACGGCAGTTTAACCATTAAAGCGGTTGTTATGCGAAAATTAAAAATGCAAATGAATTTATCCATTGACGGCTTTGTTGCTGGCCCCTCAGGGGAAATGGATTGGATGGTCTGGGACTGGGATGATGGGGTGAAAAATTATGTATCGGACCTTACCGATTCAATTGATACCATTATCATGGGCCGGAAAATGGCCGGAGGATTCATGTCCCATTGGGAAAACGCCGTTGCCACTCAGGAGGACCCCAACAGACCTTTCGGGAAAAAAATGGTGGATACCCCCAAGGTCGTTTTCAGCAAAACGATTCAGGTCTCTCCATGGAAGAATACCCGTATGGCAAACGGCGACCTTTCCCAGGAAATCGATCATTTGAAAAATCAACCCGGAAAAGGGGTCATGGCCTATGGGGGAGCGGAATTCGTCTCCTCCCTGATCAGGGCGAACCTGATCGATGAATTGCATCTGCTCATCCAGCCTGTGGCGATCGGCAGGGGTCTCCCTATCTTCGTTTCCAGGACGAACCTGAAACTGGCCGGGGTAAAGAAATTTGATTGCGGAATCGTCCTTCATCTTTATGAATCGATTCCAAATAAAGGAAGGGGGTAATCCTGCATTGGACCCCCTTTAAGCCTTCCTTAAAAAGTTCTAAAAAATTCTCTCATGGAAAATGCCAAAACGTACTCTAAAACTTCGCTCTGGACCGGAAGGATCCTGACCATCCTGATTTTCCTGTTCCTGCTGATGGACGTCTTCATGAAGATTTTCATGACTGCTGATTCCATCAAGGCCTCAGCCCAGCTGGGGTGGCCCGGGGACTCGGTCAAGGGCCTGGGTATCCTGCTCCTGATCATTACCATCCTTTATATCATCCCCGGGACGGCCTTTTATGGAGCTATCCTGCTGACTGGTTACCTGGGAGGTGCGACGGCGACCATGTTCAGGGCGGGTGTTCCCGGTCACCCCTACATCTTTCCCGTTGTTTTGGGAATCCTCGTTTGGGTGGCCCTCACCCTGCGAAATGCGCCCTTGCGCAGATTCCTTTCCGGGGACCTGAATCAGGCTCCCGGGCAGTGAATGAGGGACCCTGATTCATTGCGGGAAATCGCTGATGGTTTTGTTGAACCCCATGGGTATCCCAAGGGAAAAATCCCCGATCCGGATTCCGGTGCTTGGGGAAGACCCTCCCGGGAATCATGGTCCCATTTCCCCGGATCTTTCTCCTGAGCCCTTAAATCCTGTGGGGCTTTAAGGAGACATCAGGAAAACTCCTCCAAACCTCCTGGAAAATTCAGGTAACCT
>JANWKA010000077.1 GCA_025451655.1 Chitinophagaceae bacterium
ACTGCGGGAAGGATGCAATTGGCCCGGATTCCATAGGGCCTTCCCTCTTCCGCTGCATTCAGGGTGAGTGCGACCACGGCTGCCTTGCTCGCTGCATAGGCGGGATTTCCGGAAGCTGGATGGATTGCGGCTTTGGCCCCGATCGTAATGATGGATCCACCCGATTCCCGGAGCAGGGGAAGAACCGCCCGAAGCAGCAGGTAGGTGGACCGGGCATTGAGGTCCATCATGGTTTCGAAATCCCCCTCCCCTGCGGCGCCCAGGGAATCCGAACCCTGGAATCCCCCCGCCAGGTGGACCAGGCCTGAAAAAGGCCCTGCCCCGGCCATAAAATCATGGACCCCGGATCCGGTGGAAACATCGGCCAGGACCGTGGTCAGGCTTCCCTCCGGGGCTTCCGGAATTTTTTCCCGCAGCAATTTTTCCCCTTCAGGCCGGTGGCAGGCAGCATGGAGCCGGTAGCCCGCGGAAACCAGGCGGGCAGTGACCACCTTGCCGAGTCCGCCGGAGGCTCCCGTAATCAGGATCGTGGAATTCCGGGCCATGGATTCAGGAGTTGGATTTGGAAAGATGGCGGTAGGGATCCGGGTGGTGGATCTGCATCCAGCGTTCGGGATGGTCCAGGGGCTCAAAACCTGCCCTGCGGTATACCTCATGGGCATCCCTGGTGGCCAGGGTCCAGCGCCGGAGGCCCTGCATGGCCGGGTGGGCCACTGCGCAACGGACCATCCAGGATGCCAGCCCCTTACCCCGGTGGGACTCCAGGATGAAGACATCGGCCAGGTAGGCAAATATCGCCATATCGGTGACCACCCTGCAAAAGCCGATCTGGAGCCCTTCCTGGTAAATTCCATAACACAGGGAATGATCGATTGCACGGGCCACCGTTTCCTCCGGGATTTCAAGGCTCCAATAGGCCTGTCGGGAAAGAAAATCATGGATGACCTCAAGCTGGAGCTTCCCCTTGTCGGTGCTCAGCAGGTAGGGCCCCATGGTGCATTCGTAAACGGGATTCATGGGCGGTGGGGGGATTTCAGGGAATGACGGATGCGGACCAGCGGTTCCAGGAGCTCCTCCAGCAAGTCGAGCCGGAGCATATTGGCCCCATCCGAAAGGGCCCGGGAAGGGTCCGGATGGGTTTCAATGAAGAGGCCATCGGCTCCGGCGGCTATGGCCGCCCGGGCGATGGTGGAGATCAGTGCCGGATGGCCTCCCGTAACGCCCCCGGACTGATTGGGCTGCTGCAGGCTGTGGGTGCAGTCCACCACCACGGGCACGCGGTGGGCCTGCATCCAGGGAATATTGCGGAAATCCACGACCAGGTCCTGGTATCCGAACGTGGTTCCCCTTTCGGTGAGCAGGATATGGTCATTTCCCTGGCTGCGGATTTTCTCCACCGCGAACCGCATCGAATCCCCGCTGGCAAACTGACCTTTTTTCACATTGACCGTCTTTCCGGTAGCCGCGGCCGCTTCCAGGATATCGGTCTGCCTGCAAAGAAATGCCGGGATCTGCAATAAATCGGCGTAAACTGCGGCCTGGTAGGCCTCTGCGGCGGAATGAATGTCCGTTGTCACCGGGACCCCAAAACGGGCCCCGGTCCGCTGGAGCAGCTCCAGCCCTTCCAGGTCCCCGATCCCCTGGAAGGAATCTCCCCGGGTCCGGTTGGCTTTGCGGTAGGAAGCTTTGAAGATCAGGGGGATTTTCAGCCGGGAACAGATGGCGGTCGTTTTTTCCGCGATTTCGGTCAGCAGGGGTTCATCCTCGACGACGCAGGGTCCCGCGATCAGGAAAAAATTGTCCCCGCCTTGGCGGATCAGGTCCCAGGCATCCATCAGGAAAGGTTTTTCCCGGCCAGGCCGGGAGTTCCGGCAAAAATAATGGTTTCAAGCCATGGGCGGTCCGAAGCAGATCCGGGAGATCCTGAAAGATCCTGAAGATCCGGGTGTTCCTTCAGGGCTTTCTTTTTTGCTTTCCCATCCCGGGGATTGCCGGAAACCCGCAATTCAGGGGCATCCTCCTATATTTGTCCCACCATTTATGAACCCTTCCCGTCAAAGAATACTTGTCATCGGAGCCTGCGGGCAGATCGGGGTCGAACTCACCCTGGCCCTGAGGCAGATCCACGGAGGAAACGATGTGATCGCCTCGGATCTCCGGGACGAACATGTCCTGCTTCGGGGCACAGGCCCTTATGTGGGCCTGGATGTGATGAACAAGGAGATGCTCCATGTGCTGGTGATCCGTCATAATATCACCCAGATCTATCTGCTGGCTGCCATCCTCAGCGCCACCGGGGAGAAGAGCCCGGGTCTGGCCTGGCATATCAACATGCAGAGCCTGATTCATGTGCTGGAGATTGCCAAGGAAGAAGGACTGCACCGGATCTACTGGCCCAGTTCGATCGCCGTGTTCGGGCCCAGTTCACCAAGACAATCCACCCCCCAGCATACCACCATCGAACCATCGACGGTTTACGGAATTTCCAAGTTCGCCGGCGAACGCTGGTGCGAATATTATCACAGGAAATTCGGGGTGGATGTGCGCAGCCTCCGGTATCCCGGGTTGATCTCCTATAAATCGGAGCCCGGGGGAGGCACCACGGATTATGCCGTGGAGATCTTTCACCAGGCCATCCGCCAGGGGAGCTATACCTGTTTCCTGGGTCCGGAAACCTTCCTGCCCATGATGTATATGCCCGACGCCATCCGGGCCACCATTGAGCTGATGCAGGCCGACCCTTCCCGGATCACCGTCCGGTCTTCCTATAACCTTTCGGCCATGAGTTTTTCCCCGGCGGGCATCGCGGAAGCCATTCAGAAACATATCCCGGGATTCAGAATCAGCTATGCAGCCGATTACCGGCAGCAGATTGCGGATAGTTGGCCCCAGAGCATCGATGACCGGGAGGCCCGCCAGGACTGGGGATGGAAGCCCCGCTACGATCTTCCCGCCATGGTGGCTGACATGCTGAAGAACCTGGATGGAGGGTCAGCCGGCTCCCAGAACGTCTGACATCGAAAAAAAACCCTTTTTCCCCCGGATCCATTCTGCTGCCTCAACGGCTCCCTGCGCGAAACCTTCCCGGTTAAAAGCCGTGTGGATGATTTCCAGGCTGTCGGCCCGGCTTTTCCAGGAGACCCGGTGGACCCCGGCGACTTCATCCTCCCGGCGGGAAATCACCGGGACCTGGTCAGGATTTCCGTCTTCCCGGGGAACCCATCCCCGGAGCCTGGAAACCTGCCCCAGGATCTGGGATACCAGGGTAAGCGCCGTTCCGCTGGGTGCATCTTTTTTATGGACATGATGGGTCTCCTCCACCCGGACCCGGTATCCGGGCTGGGAATCCATGATGCGGGATAGCAGGTCATTCAGACGGAAAAAAAGATTCACACCGATGGAAAAATTGCTGGCGTAAAGGAAGGCCTGGCCTCCGGACAGGCAGGACTGCCGGATCTCCTCCAGGGACTCCTGCCATCCCGTGGTGCCGCAGACCACCGGGATTCCGGCTTCAAAGCAGGTCAGCACATGATGCCTCGCGCTGCGGGGGCTGCTCACCTCAATGGCCACATCGGCCCGCTTCAGCAGTTCAGGGGTCAAAATGGATGCATTGGAGGAGTGGAGGGTCACGACGATTTCGTGGCCCCTCCCGATGGCGGCCTGCTCAATGGCTTTGCCCATTTTCCCATATCCGAGAAGAGCGATTTTCATGGCTGGTTTGAATGATGCGGAGAAGACCTCCGGGTATGGTCCAGGTTCAGGACCAGGCCCAGTCCGGCATAATCCGGGCCGGCTACGGGCAGGATCCGGAAACTGAGGTCGGGGTTCACGTTGAAATAATAGAGGTGGGCATCCACCACCGCGTCCAGGATGTCCAGGAAATAAACCGCCGCAAAACCCAGGACCGAATAATCCACATACTGGCGGTAGGCATCCCGTATGATCTCCAGGTCCGAGGGACTATACAGGCTGATGGCCGTACGGATATCCGAATTGGTGCTTTGCTGGTTGGAACTGACCAGGCGGTACGCATCCCGGTAAATCAGAAACTGCTTGAAATTGAATACGAAAAATCCGGTGGCGGTGGCCAGTCCAGCGTAGGCGATCGGAATTTTCCAGTATTTATGATTATAGGCCTGGCCCAGACCCGGCAGCACGGCGGATAAAAGGGCGGCCTTTCTGGGGTTGTGCAGCAACGAAAGGCTGTCCGGACCTGTGCTTTCCCGGGAAGGGGTTGAATCAGCCCGGGCCGGCGGAATGGAATCAGTTCCTGCCAGGAGGGAGGTCCCGTTGCCTGCCCCATTCCCCGGTACCCTGCTGCCGAAGGCCAGGCCGGAGCCTGCCAGGAGTCCCAGGGTAAGAACCAGGGCATATTTTCCCGGCAGGAGGAAATATGGATGCGCCGTTTTCAATCAGGGAAGCAACAGATCATAGATCCGGCCCAGATCCGGGTCCGAATAGAATTCGATCAGGATATGGCCCTTCCCCTCGGGGGAACGGGTCAGCCGCACTTTGGTGGAAAAATGGGAGGACAGCCGGTCTTCAAATTGCCGGTAGGCCGGTGGCAGGGCGGAGGATTCCAGGGCCTTCTTCGAGGGCTTCCGGCTGCTTCGGGCCACCAGTTCGGTCTGGCGGACGGACAGATGCCTTTTCAGGATTTCGGAAAACAGGTGCAGCTGTCTATCCACCGGTTCCGCGCCGCTGATCACCCGGGCATGACCCATGGAGATCTTTCCCGTCCTCAGGGCGACCTGGATATCGGGGGGAAGCTTTAAAAGCCGGATATAATTGGTCACGGTGGTCCGGTCTTTCCCGATCCGCTCTGCGACCTGTTCCTGGGTGAGGCCGCCTTCTTCCAGCAATCGCTGGTAACCCAGGGCCACTTCCACCGGGTTGAGGTCCTGGCGCTGGAGATTCTCCAGCAAGGCCCAGATGAGCACCTGCTGGTCGTCGGCCTGACGGATATAAACAGGAACATCCCGGAGGCCCGCCATCCGGGCGGCCCGCAGCCTGCGTTCCCCTGCGATGAGCAGGTACTTTCCCGGGCCGTTCCGCGATACGGTAAGGGGCTGGATCAGGTCATGGGCCCGTATGGATTCACTGAGCTCCCGCAGCGCCTCCGGGTCGAAATCATGCCGGGGCTGGCGGGGATTGGCTGAAATCTGATCCAGGGGGATCCGCTCGGTACCGGTAACCGGGGATGCCCTTTCCTCCAGCGCCTGGCCGGTGGTACGCAGGTCATCATCAATATGCTGCAGCAGGGACCGGATGCCTTTCCCGAGGGCCTCCTTCCTATTTGGATTGCTCGTCATCGAGGGCTAGTATTTTATCCTTGAGCTTAATTCGGGTGGCGTCATGTTTTTGGAGGATCTCCTTGGCCAGGTTCAGGTAGTTCACCGATCCGGTGCTGTCTGCGTCATAAAGGACAACCGGCTTTCCGAAGCTTGGGGCCTCTCCCAGCCGGGTATTGCGATGGATGATGGTATGGAATACCATATCCTCGAAATGCTTTTTGACCTCGTCCACCACCTGATTGGAAAGCCTGAGCCGGCCATCATACATGGTCATCAGGATCCCCTCGATTTCCAGGTCGGTGTTGAGCCTGCTCTGGACGATCTTGATGGTGTTCAGCAGTTTCCCCAGGCCTTCCAGGGCGAAGAATTCGCACTGAACCGGAACGATCACGGCGTGGGAGGCGGTCAGGGCATTGACGGTGATCAGCCCCAGGGAGGGGGAACAATCGATGATGATGAAATCATACTGTTCCCGCAGGGGGTCCACCACCGAGCGCAGGACACTTTCCCGGTTGGGATGGCTGATCAATTCCATTTCCACCCCCACCAGGTCAATATGGGAAGGGAGCAAACGCAGACAGGGGATCTCGGATTCCAGGATCACATGGTCGGCCCGGACGTCATTGACCATGCAGTCATACAGGTTCTGGCGGATGTTGCGCAGGTCGAAACCCAGCCCGGTGGTACTATTGGCCTGGGGATCTGCGTCCACGAGCAGGGTCTTGTATTCCAGCACTCCGAAACTGGCGGCAAGGTTGATGGCCGTGGTGGTTTTACCCACCCCCCCTTTCTGGTTGGCGATGGCGATGATGCGGCCCATTCGGGGTTCAAGGCTTCCCTGTGGTTCTGTCATGTCTGGATGGTTTCCCCGATCCGGGGCATCAGGAGCTCATATCCTGCCTTCTGGAAATGGGTCCTGGCCTGCTCCACGTCGATCCGGATCAGGGGAAAAGTGTTATAATGGATGGCGATCACTTTTTTGCACTGGACCATCTCTGCAGCCAGCAGGGCGTCCTCATAACCCATCGTATAATTGTCCCCGATGGGAAGCAGGGTAAAATCCAGTTTGGCGAACCGGGGAATCAGGGCCATGTCCATCGTCAGTGAGGTATCGCCGGCGTAATAAAAATTCCCTTCCGGGGAGGTCACCAGATAACCTCCGGCATCCCCTCCGTAGGACCCGTCCGGCATGGAACTGGAATGGGTGGCGGCCACCATTTTCACCGTTCCAAATTCCTTTTTCAGGGAACCCCCGTGGTTCAGGGGATGCAGGTTGGTCACCCCTCTGGCGGCATACCAGTTCACAATTTCATTATTTGCGATCAGGAGTGCCCCGGTTCTTTTGGCAATGGATTCCGCATCGGCGACATGGTCGCCGTGCCCATGGGTCAGGAGCAAATAATCTGCGTTTATGCCCTCCACCAGGATGTCCTTTGCCAGTTCATTTCCCGTGAGGAAAGGGTCGAAAAGCAGGTGTTTTCCGCCGATTTTTACAGAAAAACAGGATTGTCCAAAATAGGTCAGTTCCATAGCTCATCAATTCGGACAAAAATACAATGAATAGATTGAAATCAGGGTCCGAAGTTATTCAGATGTGGGTAACTATCTTTGCTTTGTGGGCGCCCGGGAATGAACCCGGGAGCCCTGCCCATGATCACCGTCATATCTGCAACCAACCGTGTTGGCAGCAACACCCTCAAGGTGGCCACCATATACCGGGACCTGATCCGTGCCATGGGCAGGGAAGCAGAACTGCTTTCCCTGGAAGGCCTCGACCTCAACGGCAGATCCCCGGCCCTGGAACAAATCGAGGATGGCCTTCTGATCCCATCCCGCTGCTTCGTGTTCATCCTTCCGGAATATAACGGCAGCTTTCCGGGTTCGGTGAAAACCCTCCTGGACATGAGTCGCTACCGGGAATGCTGGTGGAATAAAAAAGCCTTGCTGACCGGGGTCGCTGACGGAAAAGCGGGCAATCTCCGGGGCATGGATCATTTCACCGGGGTGCTGCATTACCTCCGGATGCTGGTGCATCCCAACAAGCTGCCCATTTCCATCATCGGCAGGGTGATGGACGAATCCGGAAAGTTCACCGATCCCGCGACCCTGCAGGCTGTCCGGCGCCAGATCACCGAATTCCTGGAATTCTGCGGGGAGGGGACTCCTGCCATGCCCCCGGTTTAAATCCCTATTTCCATGCATTTCAGAAGGCTGGTTTATTGGGTAGTCGGTATCCTGGTGCTGATTGACCTGTATGTGTTCCAGGCGGTGAAAGCCATCGCCTACCACAGTTCACACCGGGTAAAATTCTGGGCCTATCTTTCCTACTGGGTGATCACCGGGCTCGGGCTGGGTTTCATCCTCCTGGCTCCCCTGCTGCATGTCGAAAACTGGCCTAAAACGGTCCGGGGCGTGGTTGTTACCCTGGTCCTGGGGCTATATGTCGCCAAGATCTTCACCGTGTTTTTTCTGGTCCTGGATGATATCCGGCGCTTTTTTCAATGGGTGATTGAAAAAGTATTCCCGGGTGAAATCCCGGATGCGCTGAAGGACTCCTCCATCTCCAGGTCGAAATTCATGAGTCAGCTCGGGCTGCTGGTAGGCGGCACGCTGTTCGCCAGCCTGATCTACGGATTCTCCAATAAATACAATTACCGGATCAGGCGGGTAAGCCTC
This sequence comes from Chitinophagaceae bacterium, assembly GCA_025451655.1. Classification (GTDB taxonomy): domain Bacteria; phylum Bacteroidota; class Bacteroidia; order Chitinophagales; family Chitinophagaceae; genus JANWKA01. The sequence goes on from JANWKA010000077.1 coordinate 7,971, forward strand.
CGGATGCCCCGCCTTCCACCCGGGTTCCGGGGCCTGAGGATCGCCCAGATCTCCGACATCCATTCCGGGAGCTTCGATAATAAGGAAAAGGTCTCCCGGGGAGTCCGCATGGTCATGGATGAAAAACCGGACATCATTTTTTTCACGGGCGACCTGATCAACAACCATGCGGAGGAAATGAACGATTACCTGGATGTATTCAGCCAGCTGAAGGCTCCGATGGGGGTCTGGGCCATCCTGGGCAACCATGATTACGGGGATTATACTTCCTGGCCCAGCCCGGAGGCCAAAGCCCTGAACCTGCAGCGGCTCAAGGACCTGGAGGCGGGAATGGGCTGGACCATGCTGAATAATGCCCATGCGGTCCTGGAAAGGAACGGGGACCGGATCGCCCTGATCGGGGTGGAAAACTGGAGCGCAAAACGCCATTTTTCCCGTTACGGGGATTTGAAGAAGGCCTATGCCGGAACAGAGGGCTACCCGTTCCGGATCCTGATGACCCATGACCCCACCCACTGGGATGCCCAGGTTCGGCCGGAATTTCCCGATATCGGCCTGACCCTTTCGGGCCACACCCATGGCATGCAATTCGGGGTGGAGATTCCGGGGATCCGCTGGAGTCCTTCCCAATATGTTTACAAGGAATGGGCCGACCTGTATCATCAGGGGGACCAGTGGCTTTATGTGAACCGGGGCTATGGATTTATCGGGTACCCGGGGCGGGTGGGGATTCTTCCGGAAATCACTATCTTTGATTTGGCATGATAACCAGTATTTTAGATAATTAATTATGAATCATATAAGATTTGGTTCAACCCTGGGTTATTTTTGCCATCCAATGGGACACCCGGAAGCCGCATGAACCCTTTTTACTCCTGGAAAAACCACCCGTTCCGCACGCTTTGCCTGGCGATCTGGCTTCTATTCCCTGCCCGGGGAATCCGGGCCCAGGAGGTTGGAGGATCACCGGATACCACCCTGGAATCCCTGGAATCCCTGGTCGACACCACCCCAGCCATCAAAAGCCAGCTCGTGATCAGCGCCGCCATCGGGAACAATCCTTATGAGCAGCTCCATAAAAGCGATTATATCCTGGTGAACAAGTCCTTCTTCATGCCGGAGGTCGCTTACACGCACAAGACCGGCCTCGGAATATCCTTCTCGGCCTATGACCTTTTCGGTTCCGGGGACGACGGGTGGTTTGAATACGATCTGGCCCCCTCCTATACTTTCGACCGGGGTAAGGACGTGAGCTTCGGGGTCAGCTACCAGAAATACCTGTACAGCAAAACCAGCCCCCTGCCCAAAACCCCCCTGAGCAATGAAACCTATGTCTATACCCTGGTGAATTCCTGGTGGATCCAGCCCGGTGCGGCCATGGATTATGCCTGGGGCAATTATATCAAGAAAAAAAAGACCCTCCCGGCGGATGATTTCGATATCCTGCTTTCCTTGCAACACGAATTTGATTTTTCCGATGTATTTTCCGCGGAGGATGCCCTGAACCTCACCCCAGCCATCAACCTGGTATCCGGTACCGAAAAATTCACCCGGAGCTTTGGCAGCACCCGGTTGATCGGAAGGGCGCAGCATATTCAAAAAGCAGTCAAGGGAGTGGAGCATATCCTGACGGACGCCAGCATCAATACCTACACGGTCCAGCAGGCCGAGTTCCTTCCCCGGACTTTCGAAGCTTCCATGGACCTGATCTATAAGGTGGGAAAACTCAGCCTGGAGCCCCAGTATTATTTCGATATTCCCCTGGGGTCCGGACAGACCGGCAACTTCAGCTATTTTCTGGTCACGGTCGCCCTGACTTTCTGACCCTCAGAATTCCACGTGAGTCCGCAGGGAGAAGATATGCACCGGCCCCCGGTCCAGGTTGTAGGCCGGATGGTCCACAAACTGGTAATCTGCCGTGAGGAAAAGGGATTGCAGCAAATGGGCCTGGTAATAGAATTCCAGGATGGTTTCCAGGCCGTACCGGGTCAGTTTTCCATCTCCGATCATGAAATCGTAGCCCCCTGCATTGAGGAAGGCCCGGTGTACGGAGGAAATCCCGTTCATCAATCCCGCCAAACCAAGTCCGTCCCCGGGCCGCATCCAACCCTTCCCGGTGATCCGGATCCCGCCTGAAAGGGTTTCATCAATGTTTGCGAAAGCCCAGGTGGCGGTATGTCCGTCATTCCACCCCAGCCTCATAAAGGCGGAAACCGATGCGCTGATCTGCTGGTCGAGGTTGAGGCCCCCTCCATACTTGAAGTGCCCATAAGTAGCGCCATCAACAACGTTCAGGGAGGTATCGGTTCCTGCTTTCCGGGCATCCAGCACCTGCTGGTAGCCGGGTCCCCGGGTGTTGTTCAGAAATCCCAGCAGCCGGATATGCCCCGGTTTTGAACCGATGCGGATCTTCTTATCCAGTTCCAGGTTCTCCGACTGGGTTTTGGTGACCTGGAAATTGAGATTGGGCCCATTGGCGAAAGTCGGCTCCAGGGCTTCGGCAAACCGCAGGGCCCAGCGCGGGTGGATCAGTTCCAGGGCCAGCATGTAGGTATAACCCCGGGTATTGGCCGCATAATCCCAGGCTCCGTTATTCATCAGGCCCCAGTTCAGGAAATCGGTTCTGGGGTCATGGCTGACTACATTGTCATCCAAAAGATCGGAAAGGGCGAGTTTGCCCAGGGTGATATCCAGCCGGTCGGAAGAAACCTCCCCGGCGATTTGATTGTCTCCGTCCTGCAGGGTGTCGGTTCCCCTGCCTGCTAGTGAAATATGCTGGCGGATAAACGCCCTTGCGAAATACACCTCAGGGGTCGGATTTCCGATGCGGAAAGTTTCGCCGTTAGGGAATGCCGCAATGCCCAGGGTGCTGCTCAAACCTGTGCCCCCGGCTATTTCCGGATCCAGGTAGCATGCTGCTCCCTTCCAAAGCCTGCGTCCGAAGAAAAGGGTGGAGGTCAGCGACAGGGCGGTTTCCCCGGAATCCCTCATGCTGTTGGTCCCGGAATAGGCTGCCCGGAATGCCGGATGCCCCTGGATCACCGTGGTGGCCTGGAAATGATAGCTCCATCCGGAAAGGGAATCCTGTTGTGCCCGGGAAGAAAAGGGAATGAGGGAAGAAGCGAAAAGGAGAAAAAAAAGGATCCTGGTTTTTGAAGGGGACCCTGGGGGAAGGGATGGGGAAAATCGGGGTCCGGGGCGGCAACCAACGCCGGCCATTTTCAGGGATGGCCCGGAAAATTTTTCCCAAAGTGAGGATATGAGCCAGCTTCCAGCCATGCCTTGGGATCTGATTGCTTTGGGTGGTACCGACTATGCCCCGGGACGCTATCCATTGCCTGGTGAAAAAATTTCCGTGCAAAAGTAAGCTGGTTTTTTGAACCGGCAAATCTTTTCGCCGGGAACTCCGGCGTAACCCGGGCTTCCCGGCTGATTTCCTTTCCGCCCCTTTCGGCTTCGGCCTTAACTTTACCGGAAATTCCCAACTCCATG
>JANWKA010000078.1 GCA_025451655.1 Chitinophagaceae bacterium
GATCCCCGGATACCGCGATTTCCCGGGAGCAGCTGGAGACCATTTTTGAAGGCATGATGAAACTTCCGGAAGGATTCAAGCCGCTGCGCAAACTGGAAAAAATTCTCCAGGAAAAGCAAAAATTGTTTACCGAGCAGGGGATGCTGGACTGGGCCAGCGGCGAATTGCTGGCCTATGGAAGCATCCTGCTGGAGGGCAGGGATGTCCGGATGAGCGGACAGGATGTCAAAAGAGGCACCTTCTCCCATCGGCATGCCACCCTGAGGGATGAACAGACCGACAAGGAATACAACCGCCTGAGCAAGCTGGCTCCATCCCAGGGCAAGTTCAGGATCTATAATTCCCTGCTCAGCGAGTTCGCGGTGCTGGGCTTTGAATACGGTTATTCCCTCGCCAATCCCAACGTGCTTACGTTATGGGAAGCCCAGTTCGGCGATTTCAGCAACGGAGCCCAGACCATCATCGATCAGTTCATCGTTTCGGCCGAGCAGAAATGGCAAATGATGAGCGGCCTGGTCCTGCTGCTTCCCCATGGATATGAAGGCCAGGGATCAGAACATTCCAGTGGCCGGATCGAAAGATTCCTGCAGACCTGCGCGGACCTGAATATTGTCGTAACCAATTGCACCACTTCCGCGAATTTCTTCCACGCCCTGCGCCGGCAACTGGCCTGGCCTTTCCGCAAACCGATGGTGAACTTTTCTCCCAAGGCAAACCTGAGGCATCCCAGGAGCTTTTCCCCGGTGGGGGAATTCACCTCGGGAGGATTCCGGGAGGTTTTGCCGGATGGATTCTGCGATCTGGCTCTGGTGAAAAAAGTACTGCTTTGCAGCGGGAAAATGTATTTTGATCTGAGCGAGAAACAGATCCGGGACAACCGCAGGGACGTTGCGATCATCCGTCTGGAACAACTTTATCCTTTTCCGGAAACCCAACTGATGGCCGTCTACCAGCAGCTGAGGCAGGCTACCTGGTTCTGGGTCCAGGAAGAACCCCTGAACATGGGTGCAGCCTGGTTCCTTCAGATGACCTTCAGGCAATTCAATTTCGGGGTGATCAGCCGCAATCCGGCTTCTTCCCCGGCGACCGGATTTGCAAAGATCCATTCCCAGGAACAGCAGGAGATTGTGGAAACCGCATTTTCCATTTAACCCCATACCCGTCCCATGATCGATATCAAGGTACCAACCGTAGGCGAATCCATTAGTGAAGTGAGCCTGGTCAAATGGCTGAAGCAGGATGGAGATTGGGTGGAAAGGGATGAGCTGATCTGCGAGCTCGAATCCGAAAAGGCCACTTTTGAGCTCAACGCAGAGCAGGCAGGCCTGCTCAAAAGGCTTGCCCGGGAAGGAGATACCCTGAAAATCGGGGCCGTCGTGGCCCAGGTGGATCCTGATGCAGCCCGGCCCTCCGGGCCCCAGCCTGCCCAGCCTAAAGAACCCGCTGAAGCCAGGCCACCGAAAGCCACGCCGGCCGAAAAGGCAAAGGAAAGTGCAAACCCCGCCAAACCCCCAACCCCAAAAACAACGGAGCACCCGGAAAAAGAACCTGTATCCCCCCAGGTGAGTGCCTCCCCGGTGGCTGCAACCATCATGGCCGAAAAAAAGATCGACCCCGCCCAGGTCAAAGGTTCCGGGCCGATGGGAAGGATCCTGAAAAACGATGTCTATGTCGCCATGGCCGCGCCAGCCCGGGGTACCGGCATGGCTGCCTTCAGCCGGGGCGAACGAAGGGAAAAAATGACCAACCTGCGCAAGACCGTGTCCCGCAGACTGGTGGAAGCCCGCAACAGTACTGCCATGCTGACCACCTTCAACGAGGTGGATCTGGGAAGGATCATGGAGTTGAGGAAGACCTTCAAGGAGCCCTTCAAGGCCGCCCATGGAGTGGGGCTGGGATTCATGTCATTTTTCACCCGGGCATGCTGTATTGCCCTGGCAGAATGGCCTACCCTGAATGCCTATATTGACGGAGAAGAGCTGATCTACCATGACTATTGCGATATTTCCATCGCCGTTTCGGCACCCAAGGGCCTGGTGGTCCCCGTGATCCGCAATGCCGAAAGCTTGACCATGGCCCAGATCGAATCGGAAGTTGCGCAACTGGCTTCCAGGGCCCGGGAAAACAAACTCACTGTTGAAGAAATGACCGGCGGGACTTTTACCCTGACTAATGGCGGGGTATTCGGTTCCCTGATGAGCACCCCCATCATCAATATCCCACAATCGGCCATCCTGGGAATGCACAAGATCCAGGAAAGGCCGGTTGCCATTTCCGGTCAGGTGGTGGTCCGGCCGATGATGTATGTAGCCCTCAGCTACGATCACCGGATCATCGATGGCAGGGAATCGGTCAGTTTCCTGGCCCGGGTAAAGGAACTTCTGGAGAACCCGGAACAGCTGTTGCTCGGTAAGGATCCCGTTCGGGAATTACTGGGCGTCTGAGACGGCCTACCACTTTATTTTTTCCCGGTTGAGAAAGGCGGCCATTCCTTTTTTGCAGGCATCGCTGCTGCGGGCCTCCGCGTTCATGGCGGCGGCCAGCTCCAGGGCCTGTTGCAGGGGAAGGCTGGAAGTGGCCTCCAGCAATCCCTTGGTCTTTGCGATGGATTGCGGAGCGACTTCCCGGGCAAGCTCGGAGGTGACTTTCTCGATATGCGCGGGAAGGGTTTCGGTGCTGACCACCCCGTTAATGAGGCCCATCTCCGCAGCTTTTTCGGCCCGGATCAGTTTTCCGGTGAGCAGCAATTCCCGTGTCCGCAGGTCTCCCACCCTGCGGCGCAAAAGCACGCTGACCAGGGCAGGTATAAATCCGATCCGGACCTCGGTGAACCCGAAGCTCGACCGGGTGCTGGCATAACAGAAGTCCGAGCAAAGCACCAGCCCACATCCCCCGGCGATGGCAGGACCGTTGACCCAGGCAACCACCGGCTTGGGTGTGGCCAGGATCCGGAGGTACAGGTTCATCAGCAATCTGGAATCTTCGAGATTTTCCCCGTAAGAGCGGTCCTGCAGCATCCTGAGTTCATCCAGGTCGGCTCCTGCGCAGAATGAATCCCCGCTTCCGGTGATGACGATCACCCGGACCGATTCATCGACCCCGGCGGAGGCGAAAGCCTGGTCCATTTCACGAACCATCCCGCTGTGCAAGGCATTTCGTTTGGCGGGTCGGTCCATCGTGATCCTGCAGACCCGGCTGTTCAGTTCATATTGAAGGAAGGAATACATGTTGAAAGGGATCGGATTATTTTCCTTTTCGAGGCTGGATTCTCTGCTGGGATGAAGGTTGTTGCATTTTCTGAGCCTGCTCGAGCCTTTCCGCCCATTTCGATTTTTTCGCCGGCTTTTTCTTGTTCTCCTGGATTTGTTTGTGGATCTTTTTCTCGTCAATGATATAGGTCTGGATCACCCATTGGAGTCCGATGCTGATCAGGTTGGACAGGAAATAATAAAAAGTCAGGGCAGCCGCAAGGTTGTTGAAAACGCCCAGCAGGATGATGGGGAAAATATAAGGCATCCACTTGAGCATGGGATTGCTCTGGTCCGTCATGTTTTTGTTATAAAGGGCCAGGAAAATGCTTGTGGCGGTCATCAGGATGGTGAACAGGCTGATATGGTCTCCGTAGGCGGGTATGCTGAAATGATTCGGGAAGGTCCATATGGAATCATAGGTGGAAAGGTCCTTGCACCAGAGAAAAGCCTGCTGGCGCAGTTCTATTGATGAGGGGAAGAAATCATACATCGCGTACAGGATCGGCAGCTGCAGCAGGGTGGGAAGGCACCCGCCCAGGGGGCTGACCCCGGCCGTCCTGAAAAGCTTCATTTGCTCCACCCCGAATTTCTGCTGGTCCGGAAATTTCTTGTGGAGTTCATCCAGCTCCGGCTTGAGGACCTTCATTTTGGCTGCAGAAACATAACTTTTGTAGGTCAGCGGGGAAAGGATGATCCGGATGAACAGGGTCATGATGATGATGATCACCCCGTAATTGCGGACAAAACGGCTGAAGAAAGTGAAAAGGGGGATGATGAAGCCAATGTTGATGTACTTGACGAAGGCAAAGATGCCATAACCCAGCTGGATCAGGTTCTGCAGACCCAGATCATAGGATTTCAGGATATTGTAATCGTTGGGACCCAGGAAAAGCCGGGTCGGATAGTCAAAGCTGGCTGTATGATCAAAGGGGATCCCCAGGCCGAAGGAGGCCCTGGAGACAACATCTCCGGAGTCCGGGATCGACCCGTTCACCGTGGCCGATGTGAAGGGTTTTTTGGGAATGAATGTGATATTGAAGAACTCCTGTTTGAAGCTGATCCACTGGAGTGGCTCGCTCAGGGTCTTCTGACTGGTTTTATACAGGTTAAAGAAATCGGTTTGGTCCTGGGTGTTCCGGTAATAGATCTGGGTGAGGTTCCGTTCCCGTTTCAGGTCATTCTCCTGGTGGTCCCCCTGGCCCTGCCAACGCATCGATACCGAGGAGGAATCGTTGCGTATCACCTGGTCCATCCCCTTCATCCGGATGTCGAAATCCACCATGTAGCTGCCGGGGTGGATGGTATAAACGTATTCCAGGTAGCGGCCGGGTCCTCCTGCGTCCAGCCGGTAGCTCACCGACTGGGAACCGTCTGCGAGGGTCTGTACCGGACCGGCCTGGAAGTACAGGTCGCCGGTCTGGATCAATTGGCCGGAACTGGTATAGAAATCCAGGGAAAGGTCCTCATAACTGCCGTGCATGAGCAGCAGCGGATTGCCGTTGAAGGTTTTAAACTTTTTCAGCAGAATGGAAGAAGGCCTTCCACCCTTGCTGGTGAAATCGATCCGGGCCAGCTGGTTTTCCAGGGTGGAGGTCTGGGCATTCCCCCGGGCGGACGCCGCGAAATTGCCCAGCCTTCCGGAAAGTTCCGCAGAATCCCGGACCCGGGTGACCGCTGCCCTGGCTGCGGTATCCGGACTGGTACTCACCGGAGCCTGATGGGGGGCGGTGGCCTGGGCTATGGAATCCTGGATGGCTTTCTGCCGCTGGTACTTGAGATTCTGGTTTTCGTTATAAATCATGTAACCGACCAGCATCAAAATGAGCAGGCTCCAGCCAATGATTGAATTGCGGTCCATCAGGTGGGAATAAATTGAGGGGCAAAGGTAGTCAAAAAACAGGGGGCTCGGTTAGAGAATCAGACCCCAAAATGGTGGAAAAGGGAGGGTATCCCGGGAGGGCCGGGAAGGGTTCAGTCCGGGTGGACCACGCTTTCCGGGAGTGCAAAGCTGGTGGGAACCTTTTTCTTTTCGCTGAATCCCTTGGCCGCCCTGATGAATTCCACGAACAGGGGATGGGGCTTTTCCACGGTGCTTTTCAGCTCGGGGTGGAACTGGGTCCCGACGAAGAAGGGATGTCCGGGGAGCTCGATGATCTCCACCAGGTCAGTGGCCGGGTTTTTGCCCGAAGCGACCATTCCGGCTTCCTCCATCTGGTGGAGGTACTTGTTGTTGAATTCATAGCGGTGGCGGTGCCTTTCGCTGATCGAACTCCGGTTGTACATCTTTTGGACCAGGGACCCCGGGGTCAGCTCGCAGGGGTAGGCCCCAAGCCTCATGGTACCTCCCTTGGTGGTGATCTTTTTCTGTTCTTCCATGAGGTCGATGACCGGGTAGGGGGAATCCGGGTTCATTTCGGTGGAATGTGCCCCGGCCAGTCCCAGAACATTGCGGGAGAATTCGATCACAGCGCATTGCATCCCGAGGCAGATCCCGAAAAACGGAATCTGGTGTTCCCGGGCGTAACGGATGGCCATGATTTTTCCTTCGATCCCGCGGGGACCGAAACCGGGAGCCACCAGCAATCCGTCCAGGCCGGCCAGCTTTTCGGCCACATTCTCGCTGGTGATGAATTCGGAATGAACGTTTTGAACGACCACCTTGCATTCGTTCATGGCTCCGGCATGGATAAAGGATTCCAGGATGGATTTATAGGCGTCCTGGAGCTCGACGTATTTTCCAATCAACCCGATGGTCACCCTGGATTTGGGATATTTCAGCTTATCCAGGAATTCCCTCCAGCGGGACATTTCCGGGTCCCTGGTGACCGGGATATGGAGCTTCTGGAGGCAGATGGTGTCGAGCCTTTCCCGGAGCATTTCCAGGGGCACTTCGTAAATAGTGCTCACATCATTGGCCTCGATTACGGAGTCTACAGTGACATTGCAGAAAAGCGCGATCTTTTTCTTCAGGTCCAGGTACATCGGTTCCTCGGTCCGGCATACGATCACATCCGGGTGGACTCCGTTTTCGCTCAGCATCCTCACCGAATGCTGGGTGGGTTTGGTCTTCAGTTCCTTGGCGGCCTTCAGGTAGGGGATCAGGGTCAGGTGGATCACGAGGCAGTTCTCGTTGCCCAATTCCCATTGCAGCTGACGAACGGCCTCGATATAGGGCAGCGATTCGATATCGCCAACTGTTCCTCCCAGCTCTGTAATCACGATATCGAAATGCCCCTCATTGCCCAAAATCAGGATTCTGCGCTTGATCTCGTCGGTAATATGGGGGATGACCTGAACGGTCTTCCCCAGGTAAGCGCCTTCCCGCTCCTTATTGATCACCGTCTGGTAAATCTTTCCCGTAGTGACGTTATTTGCCTGGGAAGTGGGATGGTTGAGGAACCGCTCGTAATGACCCAGGTCGAGGTCTGTTTCAGCCCCGTCCTCCGTCACATAGCATTCTCCATGTTCGTAAGGGTTCAGGGTTCCGGGATCTACATTGATATAGGGATCGAATTTCTGGATCGTCACCCGCAGGCCCCTGGCCTGGAGGAGCTTTGCCAGGGAAGCAGCGATGATTCCTTTCCCCAATGATGAAGTCACACCTCCGGTCACGAAGATATACTTTGCCATAAATTGGAATTGCGGTTGAACCTGACCTTTGGAGAAATTGCCGGGCTATTCGGTCCCCTGCTGCATGATCCAGTACCAAGAGGTCGTGTAAAAATACACAATTTTGGTTCCTGCCCAACCGGGTTTTTCACATTTGGGGGAAATCCTTCCTAGTGGATTGATTCGCATGGAGTTTCAGAGAGGGGTTCCGGGGAAATTTTCCCCCGCAGAAATCCAGGTTGCGGAGGCCGGGACGATCACTTAATTTTGCAGCCTCATAAACAACTCCGGATGACCGAACAACGAAAGCTCACTTCCCAATCCCTGGTGGTCATGACCGAACTGGTCCTGCCCAATGACACCAACGTTTTTGGCAACCTGATGGGGGGAAGGCTGATGTACTGGATGGACATCGCCGGCGCCCTTTCGGCGATGAAGCATTGCGGAACCCCTGTGGTGACTGCTTCGGTGGACAATATTTCCTTCGAAAACCCGATCCGCCTTTCCAATGTGGTCCATATCGAGGCCCGGGTGTCGAGGGCATTCACCACTTCGATGGAGGTATATGTTCAGGTTTGGGGGGAAGATCCCGTGAAACAGACCAGGTACCCTTCCAATGAAGCTTATCTGACCTTTGTTTCCCTGGACTCGGGGGGGAAACCGCAGCCGACCCCTCCCATTTTTACGGAAACCGCGGAGGAAAAAGAGCGTTATGCCGGAGCCTTGAGGCGGAGGCAGGTCCGGCTCATCCTCGGGGGGAAAATGAAACCCGAAGAAGCTGGTGAACTGAAAGCTTACTTTTTGCCCAAGGACTGAGGGCCTTCCGGGGCACCTTATCCGATCTCCTCTTTCAGAATTTTGCTGATCTGTCCTGCCTCATGAACCACCATGAAATGGCTGGCCCCGGGGAAGACCATTTCAGGGGGAATAATATCTTTCAGGGGAAGCATGCGGTCCCGGCTCCCATGGATTTGGAATACCGTCCCGGGAGGATCCTGATTATCCCAGGTGATTACCTGCTGCCAGGCCCAGCGGAAAAATCTTTCGTCCGTATCCCGGATCATGCTGCGGAGTAATTTTTTTTCTTCCTTTCCCGACGTGCCAAAAAGCCAGGGGCCGATCAGGAGGCCCACCAGTTGCCAGATGGAATAGGGAAGCCACCGGTGCAGGCGGGTCCAGCGCAGCAACCGGAAATATCCCGGTCTTCTTAGAAAACCCCTCGCGCTGGAAATGAGAATGACCTTTTCCACTGGGACCAGGCGGCTGAGTTCAATGGCCATCATGCCCCCCATGGAAATACCCACCAGGACCGGGTTGCCGGGCGAGATCTGGGGCAACAGGCGGTTGGCATAGGAACTCCAGGATTCATCCCGGAAGGGTGGGATCCATCGAATATAATGGAGTCGCATCCGATCCAGCCTGAGGAACTGAAAAAGCCGCTCGTCTGCTCCAAGGCCGCTGATCAGGCAAACGTCTTTCATTCGGGTCTGAAACCCCCTTTAAGATCCGGGAATACCCCTGAACGGTTGGGCATGGTGGCAAAATTCAGTAAAAAACCCGGGAGAAGACCGGAGAATGAAAATTTTTTCGGGGAAGGGTATCCGGATCGGGACTGAGGCGCCCTGTGGCCATTAAGGAACGATAAAGGAAAAAAGGGGACGCACCGGTCCGGTGCGTCCCCTGCATCAAAAGATATTGGATTATTCTTTCTCTGTGGTTTCTCCCGGCTGGTATTCATTTTCTGGGATCTCCCCGGTTTCGGAGGATGCATCGGGGAGGTCCTTGGCTGAACCGGATGGGTTGTCCCGGGAGGGCCCGGTGATGGATTCAGTCTCCGGCTCCCCTCCTGGGGCGGAATCAGCGGAGGCGGTTGGCTCCGGGGTGCCTTCCTCCGGCTTAGCGGAGGGTGAATTTTCACCAGCTGTTTCGGCATGCTCGGATTCCTTCATCTTCTGCTTGATTTCAGCCAGGACCCCGAGATCCCCCAGGGTGGCTTTTTCCACCTTGGATTGGACATTCTTCACCGCTTTCTTGGTCTTTTCCACCTCTGGACGACGTTCTTTTCCTGCCGTTTCCCGGTCCTCGTGCTTTTTCTGATCGGTGACCCGGGTATGAGAAACCAGGATCCTCTTGTCGTTTCGGTCGAATTCAAGGATGGCCACTTCGATCACATCATCCACTGCGATCGGTTTTTCTCCTTCGGCGGTTTTCAGGTGCCGGGCGGGAGCGTAGGCTTCCAGTCCGTACTGGAGCTGGATATTGGCTCCCTTTTCATCCCTGCGGATCACGGTTCCCTTGTGGATGGACCCAATGGGGAATATGGTTTCGAAAGTATTCCAGGGATCTTCCTCGATTTGTTTATGCCCCAGGGAAAGCTTGCGGTTGTCCTTGTCAATATTGAGAATGACCACGTCGATATCGTTGCCCACCCGGGTGTATTCGTTGGGATGGTTAAAACGCTTGATCCAGCTCAGGTCGGAAATATGGATCATGCCGCCGATACCGGTCTGCAATTCGACGAATACGCCGTAAGGGGTGATGTTCCTCACCAGGCCCTTGTGACGGCTGCCTGTGGGATATTTTTCTTCGATTGTGGCCCAGGGATCTTCGGTGAGCTGCTTGATGGACAGGCTCATCTTGCGGTCTTCCCGGCTCAGGGTGACAATCCTGGCATCGTATTCCTCACCCATTTTGAAGTACTCCTTGGCGTTCACCGGGGCGGAAGCCCAGGAGATCTCCGATACATGGACCAGGCCTTCCACACCGGGCATGATTTCCAGGAAGGCTCCGTAATCTTCGATATTGACCACCTTGCCCCGAACCTTGGCTCCTTCATGAATCGGTTCCGGAAGGGTATCCCAGGGGTGGGGGGTGAGTTGCTTGTAACCCAGGCTGATCCTTCTTTTTTCATCATCGAAGTCCAGCACGACCACGTTGATCTTCTGGTCCAGCTTCAGCACATCGCTGGGATGGGAAATCCTTCCCCAGCTGATATCGGTGATATAAAGGAGGCCATCCAGGCCACCCAGGTCGATGAATGCCCCGAAATCGGTGATGTTCTTGATGGTGCCTTCCAGAACCTGGCCTTTTTCAAGTTTCCCGATGATGTCTGCACGCTGCTGCTCAATATCGCTTTCGATGAGGGCCTTATGGGATACGACCGCGTTGCGAATCGCCTCATTGACCTTGACCACCTTGAACTCCATGGTCTTTCCCACGAACTGGTCGTAATCGGTAACAGGTTTCACATCGATCTGGGAACCCGGCAGAAAAGTCTCCATACCATATACATCCACAATGAGGCCTCCCTTGGTCTTGGAGGTGACGGTTCCCGTGACTACCTCGCCGGATTTATGAACTTCCATGATCCGTTGCCAGGCGCGCATCTTGCGGGCGTCCTTGCGGCTGAGATGGAGGTGCCCATCCCGGTCTTCCCGTTCCACCACCAGCACTTCAACCTCGTCTCCCATCTTGAGTCCCTGGAGGTCTCTGAACTCATTGAGGGAGACCAGTCCATCGGACTTGAACCCGATGTTGATCACGGCGTCCGTTTTGGTCAGGGCTACGATAATTCCCCGGATCAGCTCATTTTCACTGATCGCCTTGAAGGTGCTGTCGTAGGTCCTGTCGTATTTTTCCCGTTCTTCCTTATTGTAGGTGGAAATGTTCCGCTTGTTGATGGTCCAGTCAAAATCATCATGGGCGCTTGCCGGTTCGGGCACCGGAGGGATGGGGGGTTCGGGAGCAGGGGTTGTAGCAGTTTCTGCCTGTAGTTCCTGGTGCGTTACATTTTCCTGATTTTCAGGTTGTTGTTCATTTCTTTCAATGGTTTCTGGCACAATTTGAGTCCTCCTTTTGGAATGAATTTTTAAGGATTGCAAAGGTAGGAAATTTTAATTAAAACCGGTGTCCCGGGGCAAAACCCGAATCAGGGAGGGTTCATGCTCACGGGTTTATGTACGGCAAGTAAAATCGAAGGGATTTCCTGTTTGGCATCCTGAAATCAAAAAGGATTCAACCTTTTCCCATAGGTATTTTTCAAATGCCGCCAGCCCGGAGGGATCCGGGCGGCTGGGTGGGGTCCAGCCTCAACCCTGACCCCAAAGTCTTAATTTTGGGGAGCATCATGAAAACGTTTCAGGTTCCCCTGTCCTACCAAAGTCCCCTGATCACCGCCATCAAGCGAAGGCGGAAGGACCAGGATCGGCTCAAAAAGGATTTTTCTCCGACCCTGCTCGATCTGGGCAGGCTCCAGATTCTCCTGGCGAGGCATTTCGGATTTTGCTATGGAGTAGAAAATGCCATTGAGATATCCTTTCGCGCAGTGGAGGAAAACCCGGAGAAACGGATTTATTTGCTCAGCGAGATGATCCATAACCCGGTTGTCAACCAGGACCTTGCCTCCAGGGGCGTCCGGTTCCTGCTGGATACCGGAGGCAGGCAGATCATTCCCTGGGAGGAACTTACCCCGGAGGACATTGTCATTATCCCCGCCTTCGGGACCACCCTGGAAACAGGGGAAAAGCTCCGGTCCATTGGCATTGAACCCCTGACATATAATACGACCTGTCCTTTCGTGGAGAGGGTATGGAACAAGGCCGAATCAATCGGCAACCTGCATTATACCGTAATCCTCCATGGCAAACCCGGTCATGAGGAGACCCGGGCTACTTTTTCCCACAGCCGGCATCATGGGCCCACTGTGGTAGTCCGGGATATGGAACAGGCAATGCAACTGGCAGGGTTCATCAACAAATCCAGACCACCGGAAGAATTTGCCATGCTTTTCCGGAACCAGGCATCCGAAGGCTTCGATCCATCCAGGGATTTGGAAAGGGTAGGAGTGGTGAACCAGACCACCATGCTTGCGGCGGAAACCCAGGAGATCTCGGACTTCATACGCAGGACCATGATCCGCTATTACGGGCTCGGGGAATCGGAGGTAGTGGAACATTTCGCCGATACCAGGGACACCCTTTGCTATGCCACGAATGACAACCAGAGCGCAGTTACGGGAATGCTCCGCCAGGATGCCGAAATGGCCATTGTGGTCGGAGGATATAACAGCTCCAACACCACCCACCTGGTGGAGCTGATGGAAAGGAAACTGCCAACCTATTTTATTTCTTCAGCCCAAAATCTGGTTTCGCCAAAGGAAATCCTTCATTGGGATTTCCGCCTCCAGCGGGAAATCCTCACCCCCATTTACACGGAAGGGAAGGCCCCTTTGAGAATTATGGTCACAAGCGGGGCGTCCTGTCCGGATGCTCTGGTGGAGGGGGTTCTGGAAAAACTGGTTTCATTTTTTGGATCCGGGGAGCAGTTCGGGCTGCTTAAAGCCCGGTATGCAGCATCGGAAAACGCCGGGAGCGAACCAAAAGGAGGGGGCGAGGGGTAATTCCTTGGATAACCGGAAAAATATTCAAGGTTCAAGATCCTGAAAAAAATACGGCGCATGGACATGCGCCGTTGTTTGTTACTATTTTATGAAAACCCTATTAATAACAAACCTAAAAGTTTTTTTTCTGAAATCAAAATAAAAGCCGGTGAATGATGTAAAAAAAATTATCCACAAAATAACCTTGAATTCAAAGGATTAATCCTGAAATAGTTAGGCTCTGGGACTGGGGAAAGGACGGCAATTTTTTAGATGATCTGTTACATCGGAAAATCCATAGCCAAAAACCTGAAAGCGCTTGGACCGCCTCCCAAATATATCCGGGATGGCAGTCTGGGCATCGATAACTATCCGGTGGAAAATACGATCCGCCCGGTGGTCTTGGGAAGGAAAAACTATCTTTTCTGCGGATCCAATGAGGCCGCAACCCGGATAGCGCTGCTATACTCCCTGGTGGGAACCTGCAAGCTGCATGGCACGAGTCCCTTTGATTGGTTGAAAGACCTCCTGATCCGAATACCGGATTATCCCATCAAACGAATCCAGGAGCTTCTGCCCCAGCATAGCCCGAAACCGCAAGGCTCTCGCAGGATCCTCGACTGAGAATCCCTTATCCTGAGATTTGTTTTGGAAGTAATCCGGCATAATCCGGGGAGGGGAAACCTGTACTTAGCCGAAGGGTTACAAATCAGTTAACCAAATCTTCTCAGAAAAATTGCAGTTATTACTTGAACTTAAATTATTCTAGCGAGTATGTACGTTTTTCAAATGAAATCCCTTCCCTTTCATTAAGGCCAATAAATTGTTTATCCAATAATTTGGGTCTCTGCCTCACAAATTGATTATACCCATTTGAATAAAAAGTTATTTGTCCTTGTATGGTTTCAATAATCCAATGAAATGGCTCTTTACCTCCAATATAATTCTTACTAATCTGGCTTTCGGCTTTTTCCCGTGTGATTTCATCAATTTGTATTCTAAATGGCTCAATAACCTCAACCTCTATTTTTAGATTATATACATTTTCAAAGATTAATGTGCAGGGGGAAATCCAAAATTTGAAATCGTCTTCAGATGAATGTGGCTCTATCCACTTAAAAATATAATCTAGATCAATTGAAAATTCATAATTAGGATTTAAGCACATTGCATAGATATAACAATCATGCCAGCCCATGATTTCAAAATCATCGCTTACCCATTTATCCCTATCTAAATTGATGTCTTCCACCTTTTATTGAGTTTGGTGATGGTTGTTATTCAAATTTGTTTTTGGGATTTCATCAGGCCTTGTTGGCTTTACTTTTCCATTCTCATGTACATGAGGAGTTGGAACGCCTCCATGAGATTTCCCTTTAGTATCTACTCTTTTTACTTCTTGAAAGCCTGAGGGGTTTATATAATTCCTTTTATAAGTAGTTGATCCCCTATCATTGCTTACAGTATGATCTCCCGAAGCATCTCAAAGAGGGGGAAGAGGTAAGAAGGGGAGGATTCATTAAAACCCGCTTTTATGCAAAATTTTAATAACTAAATTGTTGTTTATTGAATAAGTTTTTTCAAAAATAATAAATTCATTTGGAGTATTTGAAATAAATTTTAATTTGTAAGTGTCTAAAGTTTCTAAATTAGCCTTATATGTATTTTTTCCTGTTTCCTTCCAATTATCTCTAATTCTCAAAAAATCCAATTTGCCATCGTGATTAAAATCACCAAAGCAAGAAATGCTTCCATATTTTGACCAAAGAGGATAATATTCAATTTTCTTTAGATTGGTAATGTCAAACAAATGAAATATTATATATGTCGTCACTTCCCCACTACCAGCTTTAATAGATTTAATGAGGAGATACTCTTTCCTACCAAATGTAAATCTAAATATTTCGAAAGAAGTCACATCAAGATTGCATGCCAACAAGTCATTTTCAAATTCCCCTTTCATACTGAACATCTTTCCGAAAATTTGCAATTCATCACATTTATTTTCTCGATTGTTTTGGAAATATTTGATATTAACCATTTTATTACTAAAGGCATATATTCGCGCATTTTGGTCACCCTGAGCATTTTTGTTTTGTAAATTTATCTTCAAATTAAATACCCCATCAACAGGTTGCATTTTAATTACATTTGGATTTGTTATTAGTGAATTAACAATGAAATTATATTGTCCAGAAACAGGTTGAAATAATAATACCGGAATCGAAATCAGAAATAATTTAATTCTCATTTTAATTGATTTTAGAAGAAACTGTAAAGAAATTTGTGTAAACACTTTTCTGAAATTTTATCAAAGCTTGCATCATTCTTAAAAATTGTTAAAAACTGATTCAATATTAAACCCCAATTCTATTTATCGCTGTCCCATTTGCTGCTGATGGCATACAGGTAATAATGACCGCTGATCAGCCTGATTTCGGTTCCGGGCCTTTTGTGTTTTAATACCCAGGAGGGATGTGGAGAGGAGGGAGGTGTTTTTAATTTTGCCAAATACCTAATTAGACAATATGTAAAGCAAATAAAAAAAAATGCAGAAAACTTAAGCCTGCATTGATTTTATTTAAAAACCTATGGCCTAACGGAAAGGAAGTTAGGGCTTAAGGTTTGATTTTATAATATTGTTCTTCATCAATTTTGATATGGTTCTTATTAAAAAAGGTTATATAACATGGATCTGGTAATTCCTTTGGATTGTTCTCAGGCATCTCTTTAACATTAGTGCCACCAATATTGAAAATATTTAAACTAATACCGGGATCGCTTATTTCAATTGGCCCTTCTATTACTTCTTTTACATTAATAGTAAAATAAATCATATTATTAATTAGACGATATGTGCCCTTTAGTTGAATAATATCTCTTACATCATCGGCATCATTTCCAATATTCAAAACAAATGATTTATTCTTAAAAAATATAAAGTTTTGACCCAAGCCACTTCCCACTATGCTATTATCACGTTGCCATGTGCCTATAATCTCTGCCTTTGATAGACAACAAGAATCTCTCGAAGTTTGAGCATTTAGACCTTGTGAAAATATTAGGTTTATTGAAAAAATTATAATAATAATTGATTTTTTTTTCATAATTATTGTTGATTAATCGTGAATTTTCCAATAGGAATATATTGAGGCGCATTTTTAGGTGATACACTTGGAGATAAAGTATAATATTTTACCTTATCCAATATGGGTTGGTGAGTAAACACTGTTCCCTTGCCAGGACCAATTGGCAAAAATCCATTATTCGAACCAATATTTGCAACCTCACCTTTCGAGACATTTTCTCCTACAGATAGGGTACCAACATGTCCATGATTGGGAGGTGGTAGATTAGTATTATTATACCAAAACAAAGCCAGCCCACCACTAGCAGCGGCTGCGAGTGCCTTATCTTTCGTTGCTGGGTTTAACATTGGGGAATTAGCAAATTCCCTTGTCATGCTATTGGCCATTCCTGTAATAACAAGACCAGAAGAATTAACTGACGCAGATGCCACGGTTTTTAAAATATCTTGTGTAGCATAATTGCAATAAGTGTTATCTTTTTTGGGTTCTAGTTTAGAATTCCCTTCGTTTAAATTTTGAGCTTCTTGGATGGCTGTGGTAAGATTCACTTTATTTAACCCATGTTGGCTCTCGTCAAATCCAGTAAAATTATAATGTAAAGTAACACCATTCCCTATTTGTTTATAATCAGCATTTGAGAAATCCTCAACATGCTTTACAAGATTTCCCTTGCTGTCATAAAAATTGCTTACCGGCCATATTCCATTTGGGTCTGATCCATCCTGGTAATCCTCCACCTCGTAACTGCTTTGTTCCTCGGTCCTGTCCTCAGGTTGCTGCACCTGGGGAGCCGGGTCAGCCGTTCCCGAAGCCGCCCCACCGGTA
>JANWKA010000079.1 GCA_025451655.1 Chitinophagaceae bacterium
AAGAACATCCAGCCCGCCTGCAACCTGGGTTATCTTCCCAGCGTCGTGTTCAAGGGCCGGTCTGTTACCATTCCCACTGACGAGCAATCCAACCTGGACAATGTGGCCAGCCAGATGAAGCAGAACCCGAACTGTAAGGTTGTGGTGACCGGACATGCCGAAGCTTCCAAGGCCAGCGAGCAGCTGTCCTGGGATCGCGTGAATGCGGTTATCACCTACCTCACGGAAAAGGAAGGCATCTCCGGCGACCGCCTGATCTTCGTGTACAGCGGCGAACCCGGTGACACCAAGACGGTCGACTTCAGGGTTGCCACCGCATCTGATAACGGACCCAACACGGTACCGCCTCCCCACCCGAACCTGATGCGCAAGAGGTAAACCGCGAAAGAAAAGATTTCCAAAGCCCGGCCCCATGGCCGGGCTTTTTTTGTGAACCCGGATGCCGGTTCCCCCCACCTCGTTACCTTTGCGCCATGTTGAAAGAAACCCTCCTGCGCGCCATCGAATCCGGGGCCAGGGTTCTGAAGGAATATTTCGGGGGAAGGTTCGAGATATCCAGTAAAGACACCCTGAATAATCTCGTCACCGAGGTAGACAAAAGGTCCGAGCAGGTTATCATAGATTCGATCCGCCAGTATTACCCGGACCATTTTATCCTCAGCGAGGAAGCAGGTGAGATCCCGGGCTCCCCGGAGTTCAAATGGATTATTGATCCCATCGACGGTACGGTCAATTATGCGCACGGGGTCCCGATCTGTGCCGTATCCATCGGCCTGGAAAAGAACGGGGAAATCATCCTGGGCGCGGTCTGCAATCCGTTTTCCGAAGAACTCTTCTTTGCCCAGAAAGGGTTCGGTGCATCCCTCAATGACAAGCGGATCGAAGTCTCCCCCCTGGAAAACCTGGACCGCGCCCTGCTGGTGACCGGTTTTCCCTATAGCTGGGAAAACGTATCCAACGACCCGGTGAAAACTTTTGAACGATTCGTTCGCAAAGGCATCCCCGTCCGGAGGCTGGGATCTGCTGCCCTGGACCTGTGCTGGGTGGCCTGCGGGAGGTTCGACGGATTCTGGGAATTTAATCTTCAGGCCTGGGATTCCGCGGCAGGCATGCTGGTGGTGCGGGAGGCGGGGGGTATGGTGACCGATTTCTCCGGAAATGCCTATTCCCCCTACCAGCGCGAATTGCTGGCCTCCAACGGGAAGATCCACAACCAGATGCTGAAAGCATTGCTTGAAAACTGAGGTTGCTCATCATGGAAGAAAGGACTGAAATCAGGGACCTCGGCGAATTCGGGCTGATCGATTACCTCACCCGGAATATCGAGCTGCACAATGCCTCCACCATCCTGGGGGTGGGCGATGATGCCGCGGTAATCGACCAGTTCGGAAGGCAAACCGTGATCACCACCGACCTGCTGGTGGAAGGAATTCATTTCGACCTTTCCTACAATCCCCTCAAACACCTGGGATATAAGGCCGTCGTGGTCAACCTCTCCGATATTTATGCCATGAATGCCCTGCCGACACAGATCCTGATGGGCCTGGCTTTTTCCAACCGCTTCCCGGTTGAGGCCCTTTCGGAATTTTATGAAGGGGTTTATCTCGCATGCGATAAATACGGGGTCGATCTGGCCGGCGGGGATCTGTCCAGCTCCATGAAAGGATTTTTCATCAGTGTGACCGCCCTGGGCGAAGTGGCCCCCGACCGTTTCGTCCGCCGCAGCACGGCCCGGAAAGGAGACCTTCTCTGCGTCAGCGGCAACCTGGGAGCGGCCTATCTGGGCCTGCAACTGCTGGAAAGGGAAAAAAGGATTTACCAGGAGAACCCCGGCGTGCAACCTGACCTGGAAGGGGAGACCTATATCCTGGAAAGGTACCTGAAGCCGGAAGCCCGGTCCGATGTGGTGCAAATGCTCCAGGATCTTCAGGTAACCCCAACCTCCATGATGGATATCAGCGATGGCCTCAGCTCTGAATTGCACCATATCTGCAAACAAAGCGGGGTCGGTTGCACCGTCTACAGCGAAAAAATTCCCTTGCATGCGGACACCCGCCGGGTAGCTGCAAAATTCAACCTGGATCCGGTGACCTGCGCCCTGAACGGGGGCGAGGATTATGAACTCCTGTTCACCATCGGGCAGCAGGATTATGAGGCAGTGGAACCATCCGGCCTGATCAGCGTGATCGGCCATATCACCGGGGCCGGCGAAAGGGTAGGTCTGGTTACTTCGGCCGGGGACCGGATCGATCTTCCCCGGGAGGGATGGAACGCATTCAGGTCCTGATCGCGCTGGGGTTCCGGTCCCCGCAAATCAGTTCCCTTACCTGGAAGGTTTCGTCAAACACGACCAGGTCAGCCCGGTAGCCGGGAAGCAGTTTGCCCAGTTCTTTTTCCCGGTGTGCCACCCGGGCTGGATAGGTGGAAGCCATCCTCAGGGATTCTTCCAGGGGGATTCCAATCCGGGTCACGCAGTTTTTCACGGCGGTCATCATGGTGAGCAGGGATCCCGCAAGGATCCCTTCCCCGGTGACATAACGGTCGGCTGTCCGGATATAGACATAATCCCCTTGCGGATTTTCTTCAACTGCATCGGTGATCAGCCAGAGCCTTTCTCCCATGATTTTCTTGCAAATCCTGATCGAATTGAAATCCACATGGATGCCGTCAGCCACCACGCTGCACCGGACTCCGGGATGGTCCAGGATGGCGCCCACCAAACCGGGTTCCCTGCCCTGAAACGGGCTCATGGCGTTAAACAGGTGAGTTGCAGCCGTTATTCCTCCGTCGAAAGCCTCCATGGCCTGGCTGAAGCTGGCCATACTGTGTCCGGCCGAAACGACCACCCCCTGTTCCTGGAGCTTATGGATCAGGGAGGGTGGGCACCGTTCCGGAGCCAGGGTCATCATGGTGACCACACCCCCGGCCCGTTCGAGCAACTCCTCCAATTCCTTTTCCGTGGGGATATGAATAAACCGTTCCAGGTGCGCTCCCCTTTTGGCCGGATGGATATAGGGGCCTTCCAGGTGCAATCCGATCAGGCCGGGGAGGCCCCTGGCTCGGTAGGATTTTGCCGCATCGATGGCAGCATGAATGACCTGGATCGAATTGGTGGCCACCGTGGCCTGGAAATATGCAGTTCCTGCCGCAAGGCAAAAGCGGTTAATCCCTTCCAGGGCTTCCACTGAAGGAAACAGGGAGAACAATTTCCCGGCCCCCCCGTAAATCTGCAGGTCGATCAGGGCAGGGGCAGCCATCAGCCCGTCCAGGTCCCGGAGTTGATATCCGGATGGAATATCCCGGTCGCTGACGACCTGCTCCACGATACCGTCCCGGGTGAGGAGGGCTGCCCCCTCCAGGCGGCTTTCCCCGGTGAACAGGGTGCCATGATGATAGGCTGTTTTCATCTGGGAAAAATGGTTTTCGAAATGAGATTTCAGGAAAGCATCACCCGGTCCCCGTCCCTGAGAAAGGGGAAGGATTGCCTGAGGGTCTCCAGTTCTTTCCAGGAAATGCGTCCTGAAATCAGGGCCTCTTTTTCCGGGATCCGCTCCAGGATTTCCCCGGAAGGGCCGATCAGGGAGGAATCCCCGTCATACAACTCCCCCGAGGGATCGCTGCCGACCCGGTTCACCCCGGCCACGTAGCACTGGTTCTCAATCGCCCGGGCCTGCAACAGGGTGTTCCAGGCGAGATTCCTTTTCCCGGGCCAGCTTGCCGTATACAGCAGCAGGTCGAATTCCGATCCCCCCTGGTTGGAGGTCCATGCCGGAAACCGGAGATCATAACAAATATTCAGGCAGATTTTCCAGCCCCTGAGCCGGGCGATCAGGCGTTTGTTTCCCCTGGTGAATTCCCCGTCCTCCTTTCCCGGGGAGAACAGGTGCCGTTTATCATAGACTCCGAGGGTGCCGTCCGGAACCGCCCAGACCAGGCGGTTAAAGTACCGGCCCTCCTCCCGGATCATGAGGCTTCCGGTGACCACCGACCCGAGGCGCCGCGCGGTGGCCTGCATCCAGCGAACCACCGGGCCCTCCATGGTCTGGGCCAGCTTTTTCGGATTCAGGGAAAAACCGGTAGGAAACATTTCGGGAAGGACCACGAGGTCCGTTCCCTCCGGGAGCCTGGCGAGCTTTTCCCCGAACATGGCCATGTTGGCTTCCGGGTCCTCCCAATGCAAGTCGGATTGCACGAGGGTGATGTGAAGATCATTCATGGTCTGCAAAGTTCAGGATAACGGCCCAATTCTCCATCCCTCTTTCCGGATCAGGGATTTGAGGAACCCCCTTCCGGGCAGGAACCCGGTGAGGGCCCGGCGGGGCCTGCACCGGCGGGGGTGCCCGATTTCAGGAGACGGAGCCGGGCATAGCCCAGCAGGATCCTTTTTTCCCCACCGGCTTCCGGGAACAATATGGTAGCCATCCGGCTTCCCGCCGCCCCTTCGATCCGGAGGATCCGGCCATATCCGAATTTCTGATGCTCCACTTCGTTTCCAGCCTCCATCAGGGAAGGATCATCCGGGGCGAAAGCCCGGTCGCTTCCCCGGGCGGCAGGAGCGCCCGGGGCGGACCTTTGCCCGCCTGAAGCCGGCTTCAGGGGAACCAGGGCTTCCGGGCCCAGGGGAGCCCTACCCGGATGGAAACGGCCTGGGTATGCGGTGGTGAAATTTTTTTGCAGGTACTTTTCCGGAATCTCTTCCAGGAACCGGCTCGGATCGTTTTGCTGCAGGTTGCCGAAATGGTAACGGGTATTGGCATAGGAAAGCGACAACCTGGTTTTGGCCCGGGTAATGGCAACATAAAACAGCCTCCTTTCTTCCTCCAGGCCTTCCCGGGTCCCCGTGGCCATGGCATTGGGAAAAAGTGCTTCCTCCAGTCCTCCCACGAAAACGCATGGGAATTCCAGGCCCTTGGCGGCATGGATCGTCATCAGCTTTACCGTGTCGGCGTCTTCCCCCTCCTGGTCCGCATCCGTGAGCAAGGTGATCTGTTGCAGGTAGCTTCCCAGGCTTTTATCCAGGAGCTCTCCATCCCCGGTGGGGGTTTCGGTGAACTCCTTGATGGAATTGAGCAGTTCCTCCATGTTTTCGTAACGTGCCACCCCTTCCACGCTTTTGTCGTGAACCAGTTCTTTGATCAGGCCGGTGGACCGGAATACCTGCATGGCCACCTCATAGGCATTCTGGCGCTCCAGCTGGGTCTGCAGGCTCCTGATCATCAGGATGAATTTTCCGATGGCTTCCAGGGTTCCTCCCCGGATCCCGGCGGATCCAGCTTCCTTCATGGCCTCAAACAGGGGGATATCCCGGTCATTGGCCATCAGGGTAAGCTTTTCCATCGTGGTTTTCCCGATTCCCCTCGGGGGAAAGTTGATGATCCGCCGCAAGCTTTCCTCATCCCTGGAATTGACGATCAGCCGCAGGTAGCCCAGGAAATCCTTGATTTCCTTGCGCTGGTAGAAGGATATCCCGCCGTAGATCCGGTAGGGGATGTTCATCCTGCGCAGGTTTTCCTCGAAGCTCCGGCTCTGGGCATTGGTGCGGTACAGGATGGCAAAATCCCGGTTTGCGAAATGGTGTCTCAGGCGCAATTCGGTGATGGAATCGGCAACCGACCGGCCTTCCTCATTGTCGGTCATGGTCCGGACCAGTCGGATTTTTTCTCCTTCTCCGTTTTCCGTCCAAAGGGCCTTTTCGATCTGGGTCTTGTTGTGGGTGATCACTTCGTTCGCCGCATGGAGGATCGACTTGGTGCTGCGGTAATTTTGCTCCAGCTTCACGACCAGGGTATCCTCATAATCCTTTCTGAACTGAAGGATGTTCTGTATGGTGGCTCCCCGGAAGGAATAGATGCTCTGGGCATCATCCCCCACCACGCAGATGTTCTCATAGACCGCCCCCAGCATCCGGATGATCTCGTACTGGGCCGGGTTGGTGTCCTGGAACTCGTCGATCAGGATGTATCTGAATTTGTGCTGGTACTTGTGGAGGACGGCAGGAACCTTCTTCAGCAACAGGTACATCTGGTAGAGCAGGTCGTCGAAATCCATGGCCCCGTTGCGGAAACAACGTTTGGCGTAAAGGCCATACAGGTTGCCGGTTGCGGGTCTCCCGGAGCGGCTATCCTCTTGCTGGACCTGGGGGTCTTCGGCATAGTCCAGGGGCCCGATCAGGCTGTTTTTGGCGGCCGAGATCCGGTTGTAGACCAGGGATGGTTTATAGTGTTTGTCATCCAGGTTCTGTTCCTGGATGATGGTTTTGAGCAGGCTTTTGGAGTCATCGGTGTCGTAGATGGTGAAATTGGAAGGATACCCCAGCTGAGGCCCCTCGATCCGGAGGATCCTCGCGAAAACGGAATGAAAGGTCCCGATATACAGGTTGCGAGCCTCGGTGCTGCCCAGGATATTTTCGACCCTTTCCTTCATTTCCCGGGCCGCCTTGTTGGTGAAGGTCAGGGCGAGGATATGGAACGGATCCACGCCCTCGTGGATGAGGTGGGCGATCCGGGTGGTGAGAACCCGGGTCTTTCCGGAACCCGCTCCCGCCACAATCATCAATGGACCTTCCAGGTGTTGCACGGCCTGCCGCTGCGGTTCATTCAGTCCTTCGAAATAATCCATGGTTGATCTGCTCAGGTATCGCCGAAGTTAAATAAAAAGGGAAGGCCGCAGGGCAAAAGATATTCAGATCACCCATCCCAGCAGCAGGCAGGAAAGCACCACCACGGGAGCGGGAAGCCGGGTGAACTGAAGGGCGGAAAAAGTGCCCAGGATGACGAGCAGGTTGGGCCAGCTGAAGGGAATGGATTGGAACAGGATCAGGGTGAATGCCCACATGATACCCACCACAACGGCGTTGATCCCCTCCACGGCCCGGAAAATGTAGACGTATTTTTTCAGGTTGTGCCATATCGGGAAGAAGAAGAGCACCAGAAGGATGCTGGGCAGGAAGATGCCGATGGTGGAAATCAGGCATCCCAGGAGCTGGTAGCCCGATCCCATCTGGTTCAGGACCATGCCGCCGGTGAAGGTGGAAATGGAAAAGGTGGGTCCCGGAACCGCCTGGACCATCCCGGCACCGGTCAGAAACTGGTTGGACGTCATCACCGAATGGAGCCCCATTTTTTCCGGGCGGAGCACGAACTGCTCGTACATCATCGGGATGAGGACCTGGCTGCCCCCGTAAACCATGCTGCCGAACCGGTAGAAATTCTCAAAAAGCCGGAAAGGCCTGAGCTTGGTCAGGGTGCTGAGGACACCGGCCAGGATGAATACCGCCGCGAACAACCAGATATTATACCACTGGATCTTCCGGGGCTTGTCGGTCCGGGCGGGGATCCTCTTGTCGCTGAAATTGGAAACGATCCCGCCCAGGACCAGAACCAGGGGGAAAACCCAGGGAGACCGGATGATGGCGGCGGCCACCAGGGCTCCGACCATGATGGCCGCCGTGGCATAGCTTTTAATGCTGATTTTAAAGGCCCTGAAACCGGCAAAACCCAGGAATCCCACGGCCATGGCCGGCAGGAAGCGGAATACATGAAGCATCCGCTGGTCAAAATACTGCAAAAGGAAGGAGAACAGGGCCATCAGCAGGCAGGCCGGGGTGATCCAGATGAGCATGGTGGCGATGGCGAGCGGCACTCCTCCCCGCTTGAAACCGATCAGGGTCAGGGTCTGGGTGGAGGAAGCCCCCGGAAGGAGCTGGCAAAAAGCACTGTATTCGATCAGTTCCTCGGCGGTAACATCGTGCCTTCTTTCCACGAAGGTCTTCATCATCATGCCGAGATGCCCCTGGGGTCCTCCGAAAGCGGAAACACTGTGAAGAAGCACGGCCTTGAGAAAGGGGATGTGACGAAGGAACACAACGTAAAATACGAAAGTAACCGTATACCTCAGCGCTCAAAATACCCTGGATCCGGGTCGCCTGGTCAGCTCCTAAGCCCGATCTCGCGGAGCCTTTCATCCAGGTACTGACCGGCTGAAAGTTCCGGGTAGTGGACCGGGTGGGCCGGGGTGATGCAGGATTTCAGGCATTTCAGAGGCATATCCGGCCTGGGATGGAGGAAAAAGGGAATGGAATACCGGGAAAGATGCCATTTGTCCCTGCCCGGATTAACAACCCGGTGGGTGGCAGAGCGAAACCGGTCGTTGGTGATCCGCTGGAGCATATCGCCCACATTGACCAGCAGTTCCCCCGGCTCTGCGGTCACCGGGATCCATTGGCCCTCCGGGTTCAGGACTTCGAGGCCTTCAGAGGAAGCGCCGGCCAAAAGGGTGATCAGGTTGATGTCCTCATGCTGTTCTGCCCGGATCGAATGCTCCGGTTCCCTTAGGATGGGAGGATAATGGATGACCCGGAGGATGGAACATCCGCCCTGGACCCAATTTTCGAAATATCCCTCTTCCAGGTTCAGGTAACGGGCAATTACCCGCATCAGGTATTTTCCGGTTTTCTCGAAACTGCGGAACAATTTGATGGCACAGGGGTTGAGATCGGGAATTTCGGTCACCAGGATATTCCCCCCGCAGGGGCCGGTCCCGGGATCCTCCGGCTGTCCAAATTGAAAGAACTCCTTGAGATCAGGGGCCTGAAAACCCCGGGCATGCTCCACCCCGAAGGAGGTGTATCCCCGTTGACCGCCCCCTCCGGGGATTTCATAATTCCGTTTCACCTCGTAGGGGAGGGAAAAAAACCGTTCCGCGTTGTGATACAGCTCCTCAATCCATTTTTCGCTGATCCCGGGGCTGGAAAGCCGGACAAAGCCGGTTTCCCCGAAAGCAGCGCCCAGGTCCCCGACCAAACGGGCCGTCCCGGACTCATCCCCGCTGGTCAATTCCTCGAAATTCACCACGGGGATGTTAAAATAATTTGACACTTTAGTTAATTTTCTAACTAAGTTACGTTTTTCGTTATAGGCCAGGATTAAATTTTCCCGGCAGCCGGGGTTCCGGAACCCGGTCGGGAACCCGGGCCCAGGTGTCGGGCTTCCGGAGTATTTTTGAACCCGCCATGCTGATGCTTCGCCTGTTATCCCGCCTTCCGCTGGGGGTCCTTTATGTCCTGTCGGATCTTTTCTGCCTGATCCTTTTTCATATTATGAGGTACCGCAGGAAGGTTCTCTGGACCAACCTTCAAAAGGCCTTTCCTGAAAAATCTCCCCGGGAGATCCGCAGGCTTGCGGTCCGGTTTTATCATAACCTGGCGGATGCCGTCGTGGAAACCGTCAAGGCCCTCACCTTTTCCGAAGCTGAACTGCGCCGCAGGGTGGTCCTGGC
>JANWKA010000080.1 GCA_025451655.1 Chitinophagaceae bacterium
CCTATCTTTGTAATTAGAATCAAATGTTTCATTTCTAACCCAAACCCTTCGTTATGTTATTAAATCTTCTTCACAAGGGCTCCAAAATGGAACTTCCCCCCCTTCGTAAAATGACGAAGGCCGAAAAATGGCGTACCGCCGGTGCCCTTTTCGGCGGAAAGATCATTGGACTCGGAATCGTCCTGGTAGCCATGGTTTTGGTTCCGGGCCTGATCGGTCTGCAGGCGCATGGAGCGGATACGTTTACCGCCCATGAGACCCATATGATGAGTTCCATCAATACGGCCTGGACCCTGGTGGCCGCATTCCTGGTTTTTGGAATGCAGCCTGGATTTGTCCTTTTGGAAGCGGGTTTCGCCAGGGCGAGGGAGACGGTGAATGTTCTCATGGAATGCATTTTCGATACCTGTCTTTGCGGCCTCCTGTTCTGGGCCTTCGGTTATGCTTTCATGTTCAGTCATGGTAACGGATTTATCGGGTACCACTGGTTTTTCCTGGCCGGGGCTCCTGCCACCTATGAGACTACCGGGGTGGCCCTGATCGCCCATTGGATTTTCCAGTATGCTTTTGCCGATACCTGTTCTACGGTAACTTCCGGAGCCATGATCGGCCGCACCGGATTCCGCGGGGATATCCTTTATAGCATCGGGGTGACCGGATTCATCTATCCCATCATTGGCCACTGGGCCTGGGGGCCTGATGGTTTCCTGGCCAATATGGGAAGCATCGGAAACTTCCTGCCCACTTTAGGCACCGGGTTCCGGGATTTTGCCGGTTCCACCGTCGTGCATACGATTGGAGGAATGGTTTCTCTCGCTGGCGCGATTGTCCTTGGACCCAGGCTTGGAAGGATCTTCAAAAGGGATGATCCCAAGCGGGGGGGACAGATGCCTCCTCATAACCTGACGATCGCCGCTGTCGGGGGATTTATCCTGTGGTTTGGCTGGTATGGATTCAACCCCGGAAGCACCCTGTCCGCAATGGATTTTGTGGGGATTGGCCGGGTAGCTACCAATACAACCCTGGCAGCCTGTGCGGGTGGCATGAGCGCGATGATCATCGCATTCTATATGGGTTCCACTAAAGGAAAATTTGACCTGGGATTCACAACGAACGGATTTCTCGCAGGCCTGGTGGCCATTACCTGCCCCTGCTACTGGGTGGATCCCATCGGAGCCGTTCTGCTTGGGTTTGTTGCCGGGGTCATCGTGGTCCTTGGGGTTTATATGCTGGAATGGTTCCGGGTGGATGACCCGATTGGAGCGGTTTCAGTGCATGGGTTCGCGGGCATCTGGGGAACCATTTCCCTGGGGCTTTTCGCTGCCGGGAAATACGGCGCAACCACAGCAACGGGACCGGATAATTCCAGCCCTGTGGCTGGGTTATTTTATGGTGGAGGCACCACCGTGCTTAAAGCCCAGCTTATCGGCAGCGTGACCATCACCACCGCCACTTTTCTGGTTTCCCTGCTGATGATGTACGCCATCAAGCAGCTTCCACATCCCTGGAATCTCAGGGTGGAAGAAGAAGGGGAACTCGGTCCAGGCGGATTGGATGTTTGGGAACATGGAACCGAAGCCTATCCCGGCGAAGAGGTTCCGGTCCTGGTCACTCCTGGAATGGATTTCGAATATTCCAAGACTTCGATCCTGCAGTAAAACCTTGCGAGTAATATTAATTATTGTTGAGCTAACGAAGGCTGCCATTCCTGGCGGCCTTCTTTTTTAATGCAGGATCCGGGGAGTCTGGATACAAATTGGTTGACCCTGGGATCAGGTTAAAGCAATCCCGGAAGGGGGCGCTTGAGATCATGATTGAGAATCAGGGGAGGATCAATCCAGCGCCCGGGTGAGAAAATCCACCAGGGGCTTTACGGTTTTAAATATCAGGATGGCTTCCCTTGTCAGTTTGGGGGAGCGTACCACGGTTTCTCCAAGCTCGGCACCGGAAAAAAAACTTTTCATTTTCAGGTATTCGATTGCCGGATTGTCGGTACAGTATCCTTTTGGCGGGCGGCTCAGGGCGGATTCATCTTCCAGGGGACCGAACAGGGACCGGTAGGCCCTGGCCGAAAGGATCTTCCCGAAATCTTTCAGGTTGTAGTCAATCTCCTGGCGGATCTTTTTAAGGGCATCCGGTTCCGGCATCCAGATCCCTCC
This sequence comes from Chitinophagaceae bacterium, assembly GCA_025451655.1. Lineage (GTDB taxonomy): Bacteria > Bacteroidota > Bacteroidia > Chitinophagales > Chitinophagaceae > JANWKA01. The sequence continues at coordinate 2,160 of JANWKA010000080.1, forward strand.
ACCGAAAAAGCTTTTTCCCGGCGAAATATGGAAATAGTATCCCGGGTAATGGGCCATCTTTCCCCCCCTGCTGAAGGCAGCGGAAAAATGGGTTTTATAGGGGGTCTTGTCTTTGGAAAACCGGGTGTCCCTGTAGATCCGGAACATGCATTCCTTCGCTCTCAGTCCCTTGAGAGAAGGGTCGGTTTTACAAAGAGCCTCCAGCAATTCCTGCACGAACTTTTCGAAATCCGACCAGGCTTCCAGGTACTGGCTTTTGTGAGCACCGAACCATTCCCTGTTATTGTTTTTCTTCAGGGATTTCAGGAACTGAAGGGTATTCTGTTGAATCATGGGCTGGCATCAAGGGGGTTCAATTTAAGGATTATCCGGGTGTACTCAAAATGAGAGCAGGTTGAGCCCGGAATTACTTTCCGGCTCAACCTGCTGGGGATCAATGGATTGGTTATCTCTCTAATTCCGGATCCTGGCAATCGTTTAAGAACCGGGTTTGGTTCCGTGGTCGGTTTTCAGCATATCCATTAAAATAGAAGTCCTCCTTCCAGGACGGCGCGGGTTTGTGAAGAACCCGTTCCTGTGGGCCCAAAAGCGGCACCGTTCGTAATGCTGCCTGCACCCACAAAGGAGAACTCCCCGCGGATAAAGAAGCGATCAAACTGGTAGGTCGGAGTCACGGTGAAGGACCAGGCGTTGCTCCCCGGACCATAAAGCAGGTTGGGCTCCTTGCTTCCCGCTGTGCCGGAGGAACTGATATATTCCATCCGAATGGGGAGGTTGAAGCCGGCATCGGGGGTCCTGGAATGAAAGGCATAGTTGACGAAAAGAGCAACCCCTGAGGTCATCGGATCACTGGTGGTTCCCAGGATAACGCTTTTGGGAATATAAGTTAATTGAATATAGGGTTCTACAGTCCAGGGTCCGGTTGTGTGGGTATAAATCAGGTTATAGATCTGTTCATTATTTTGATACAGGGGAGTTGCGGAATTTGAAACGGTGGAAATCCGGGTGTTGCCTCCTCCGATCAGGGCGATGGTGTTGGCGGCATTGACCGAATAGGTTGCCGAACCCCAGGCCCAGGTATAGGAATTGGAATAAAACCCGTCATTCCAGGAAAGGGCAAATGCTACGGGCCCCGTCTTGAAGTTGACCTGTACCCCCCGGTTCACTGCGTTCTCCTGGTTCCAGAGCAGGCCGCGCTCAATGTTCATGTTCTCGAAGGAAAAAGTATATTCTGCCCCGATCAGGGTCGGAAGTTTCCCAGCCATGATGGAAAAATTGGCTGAAGGAGCGATCTTGATGAAGGCCTGGGGCATGACTCCGAACAAACCGTTGGTCGCACCCTTCAGGGAACTGTCCGAATTCCCGGAGCGCAGGTAGGGAAGACCCAGGTCAGGAGTGGAATAGGACCCGGCCTCCACGAAGAACTGGACCAGACCGTCCACCTTCTGGATGAATACCTGACCGTTGGAAAGATCCGCCTGGGAAGCCCGGTCGCCTGGTGAAACATTATTCTGGGCCTGGTACATTCCGGTGACGGCCCCGGATACATAAACATCTCCTGTGGCTCTGGTGTGAATTTTCAGGGGAGCCGGGTTGACGGACAGGGGCCCGGCCATCCCGGGAGTGGATACAGGAGAAGTTGGGGCTGCGGGAGCCACCGCGGTGTCTGCCTTCCTGGATATCCTGGAAGCGGAGTCCGGGGTCTGGGCGCATGCATTCAGGGCTGTGCCGGCCAGCAGGATCAAGAGTATTGATTTTTTCATTTCCTGGATGGGTTTGAAATAGTGAAAACGAAGGTCAGGTTGGTTCTTTTTAAAATTCGGGCATAATCCCGCCATCCGGCTGGGACGGTAAGGGGGTTTATTATTGTGGAGCTCAGGATGGAAAGATCACAAACGCTGTCGCACTGGCCTCAAAATGATATTATAATTATTGAGATGTTAATTAATTGGCAAATTTACCTCTTTATTATTGATATTGAAAGAAAAAAATTTAATTATTTTGAATTGATTTGCTAAAATCATTGAAATTTCAATTAAAAATAATACATATAATATTTATTAATATTAATCATAATCCTTTCTCAGAAAACTTGCTTTACCTGAAAAGTCCGAAAGGATCCAGGCCGGATATTTACAATAAGCGGGGAATTTTGGAGCAGGCCCTAAGCCTGGGGGCCGGCCTCAACCCCATTGAACTGGGATCCCTTCCTTCCGGGGTTTAATTCTGTATTACGGATGAAAACCTGGCTGAATTCCCAAGGCAATAACCGGAGCCGGTGCGGTTAACCGGATTCCTTCATCTGGCCGAGCTGCCGCTGCATACCAAACATCAGATCCCGGAGCCGGGCAGCTTCCATGAAATCCAGGTCCCTGGCTGCTTTTTCCATTTGCTTTTTCAGTTTGGCGATGGATTTTTCCAACTCGTGGGGGCTCTGCCCATCGCCGCCAAGATAGGGAGTCATGCTCTCGGAGACCACTGGGGCCAGTTCATCCCGGACCGCGAGGGAGGAATCTCCATTATAGTTTTTGATATCCAGGACAGAGGTCTGACCGAAAATTTCCGTCCTGCTTTTGATGATGGTGGTCGGGGTGATCCCGTGCGCCTGGTTATAGGCCATCTGCTTTTCCCTCCGCCTTTGGGTCTCGTCCAGGCAACGCTGCATGCTTTCGGTGGTCTTGTCCGCGTAAAAGATGACCAGCCCGTTTACATTCCTTGCAGCCCTGCCGGCAGTCTGGGTCAGGGAGGTGGCATTGCGCAGGAACCCCTCCTTATCGGCATCCAGGATAGCAACCAGGGAGACTTCCGGCAAGTCAAGGCCTTCCCTGAGCAGGTTCACTCCGACCAGGACGTCGATATTTCCAAGGCGGAGATCCCGGAGAATTTCAACCCGGTCCAGGGTGTCGATTTCGCTGTGGAGGTACCTGGAATTGATATTGATCCGGTGAAGGTATTTGTCCAGCTCCTCGGCCATTCGCTTCGTGAGGGTGGTCACCAGGACCCTTCCTCCCGAGCTCACCCGCTTGTCGATCTCATCCAGCAGGTCATCGATCTGGTTTTTGCTGGGCCGGATTTCAATGGGGGGGTCCAGCAAACCGGTCGGTCGCACCACCTGGTCAATGATCAGCCCTTCCGTTTTTTCCAGCTCGTATTTTCCGGGGGTCGCGCTCACAAACAGGGTCTGGCCCAGCAGGTTCTCGAATTCCGGAAAGCTCAGCGGCCGGTTATCCAGGGCTGAGGGGAGCCGGAAACCGTATTGAACCAGGGTGAGTTTCCTGGACCGGTCTCCACCGTACATGCCACTCACCTGCGGGATCGTGGCATGGCTTTCATCCACTACCAGAACAAAATCTTTTGGAAAATAATCCAGCAGGCAGAAAGGCCTGGTTCCGGGATCCCTCCGGTCAAAGAACCGGGAATAATTTTCGATGCCGCTGCAGTAGCCCAGTTCGCGGATCATTTCCAGATCGTAATTCACTTTTTCGCTCAGCCTTTGGGCCTCCACCACCTTTCCCTGGCTCTTGAAATATTCGGTCTGGGCGGCCAGTTCGTCCTGGATCTCATACAGGATTTGACGCAGCATGTCCCTGGGGGCAAGGTAAAGGTTCGCAGGAAAGATCGCCGCATGTTCCATCCTGCCGATCCGCTTTCCGGAAACAATATCGATGGATTCGATCTCCTCGATGTCGTCTCCCAGGAAAGTGACCCGGTAACCATAGTCCAGATAGGGCAGGTTGATATCCACCGTATCCCCCTTCACCCTGAAATTCCCCCTCCCGAATTCCACGGTTGACCGGGAGTACAGGGAGTCCACAAGGGACCGGAGGAAGGCACTTCTGCCGGTATGTTCCCCTTCCCGGATCCGGATAATGCCTTTTTCAAATTCGGTTGGATTCCCGATGCCGTAAATACAGCTCACGCTGGCCACAACAATGATATCCCTCCTTCCCGAAAGCAGGCTCGCCGTAGCCCGGAGCCGGAGCTTGTCCAACTCTTCGTTGATGGAAAGGTCCTTTTCGATGTATACCCCGGAGACCGGCATATAGGCCTCGGGCTGGTAATAGTCATAATAGGATACGAAATATTCCACGGCGTTTTCCGGAAAGAATTGCCGGAATTCCCCGTAGAGCTGGGCCACAAGGGTCTTGTTATGGGTGAGCACCAGCATGGGCCGCTGGATCTGCTGGATCACGTTAGCGATGGTAAAGGTTTTTCCTGAACCGGTGACCCCGAGAAGCACCTGGTATTTTTCCTGATTCCGGAGGCCCTCCACCAGCTGGCGGATGGCCTCCGGCTGGTCGCCGGCCGGCGCATATGGGGAAACAAGGTTGAAGGACATGTCGGGGGGATCAAATTTACGGAAAAAGGCATCTTTCCCGGAATCCCTATATTTGTCCCTCCCTTTAACAACCTGCAGCAGATGGAGTATAAGGAAATCGTTTCAGTGACCGGTCTCCAGGGCCTGTTCCAGATGGTATCCAGCAAAAGCAGCGGCGCGGTGATCCGTTCCCTGGCCGATAAATCAACCCGGTTCGCCTCTTCCCGGATCCATCATTTCACGCCGCTGGAAAGCATCGAGGTATTCACCCATACCGATACGGTGAACCTTTCCCGGGTCTTCAGCAGGATGAAGGAAAAGGAAGCCGATTTGACCCCCGTGGATCCAGCCTCCGATCCCAGGGAAATCCGGGGATATTTTGAACAGGTGTTCCCGGGTCTGGATGAAGAGAAAGTGCATGGGAGCGACCTCAGGAAAATGCTGAAATGGTATTCTATCCTGAAATCTAATGATTTGCTTTCCTTCCCCTCCCCTGAAAAAGAAACCGCAAAGGCTACCGTTCCGGAAACCGAACAGTCCAGGGAAGCGGTTGCCGCCGCTGAAATTGCAGTGGCTCCAAAACCTTCCAAACCGGCCCGGAAGGCAAAGAAATAGGCAGGCCCTCCCCCGAACTATACCTACAATTCAAGCAGCAACATCATGAATGAGGCCGCATCGATCCTGAACAAACCGCCCAGGCATTTTTTGCCGGAAAATTTCCAGGTCACGGACTGGGATTCCCTCCGCCC
>JANWKA010000081.1 GCA_025451655.1 Chitinophagaceae bacterium
CCCCATGCCACACCAAAAGTTCAATTTGGGTGATTACGGAGATATTTGGAGAAATCGTTTTGATAAAAGCCGAGCCACCTGGAGGTATTACACATTGCCCGGCCTGGTTCCATTGGCCGGCAGATACCTACTTACAGGTGGATAGCTCGGCCCGTTTGTCGCTAATTGTATGGCGGAGACAGATAGCGGGTTTGCCATTTTTGCAGCGATGCTTATTTAACCAGATAAGATCGAGAAACTTGGATGACTACATGAGTTTTACTTTACCAATATAGTTCCCTTCTCACTTGTTCTTACCACTCGACAATGGTCAAACTCATTCCAGATCAGCGTTTCAAGCCATTGAGGGGAGCAAATTTACGGAGGTTCTGCTAACCTCCATGCGCTCCCCGAAAAATGAATCTATCTGTATTCAACTTTACATAACTGAAAAGAAAAACCCGCGCCAGCACCAGACTGACGCGGGTTTCTTTACTTCATTGTACCTATCGGAACTTTAATTCGTGATCCCGCTGGGACTATTTTATAATTCTAAATAAACTGATAAACAACATTTTACAATGCCTTATTATTTATTAGGGTCAAAATTTAGGTCAATTATTTTTGGCAGTTCAGCTTTGCAATATGTGTCGTACTGCTCCATTGTCAAAGTTTCCGTTATTTCCATTGCATAAACAACTTTGTTTTCAAAGCCAAACTGTGTGGAACCTGGGATCGGGGATCTTTGCCGGAACCTGGGGATGCTACGGGGTATCATGGTGAGACAACTTGTTCTATGTTATTCTTGCGACCAAGTTGTCAAAAATGGTACTCCAGGTCCCCTGCGGTTGAACCGAAAGTGAAATTCATCCAAATAACGCTGTCTATATTCTCGGGAAAAAATCCCCCATGAAGGACCATGGATGAAAGTTTGAAGATGCTGAATTATAAGGAGCATTTAGCGGATGAGCAGGACAGCTCCTTTTTTCGACTCAGGGATCAGCACTTTGCCGGAGAGCAGATCATAGCTGACGAAATAAACATAGGTTCCCATGGGCGCCGGCTGGCCATGGAAATTACCATCCCATCCTGAATTGAAATCCGAACTGCTGAATACCTTCTGACCCCAGGCGTTGAAGATCTGCATGCGGAAATGCGCAACCGTGGTGCAAAGCAGTCTGGCCCGAAAAATATCATTTTTGCCATCTCCATTGGGACTGAAGGCATTGGGAAGGTATACATCGCAATTTCCACAGTCATGGTAGGATACCTGGATGGATTTGTTGATGATGCATCCACTGGAATCCCTGGCGGTGAGGGTATAAAGGCCGGCCTGGCTGATGACATAAGCTGAATCCGTGCTGCCATCCTGCCAGGTCATGTTAAACCCTTCAGGGGAAATATGTTCCAGCAGTTTGTTGTGCAGGCACATGACGGTATCGTCACCCAGATCAATCCCGTCGGCGCCGGAAATTCTCACCCGGACGGGCGAGGAAATGGTGCAGGAGACACCATCGGTCAATTTCACGTTATACCATCCGGAAGCGACTGGATCCTGTGGGACCTGATAGGTTGATCCTGTGGCTCCGGGAATCAGGATGCTATCCTTATACCACTGTGCCGATGCGGCCCAACCACCCTGGACCCCAAGGGTATAGCCCCTGCAGGGGTCACCATTCAGGACTTCTGCCTGACGGAAATGGAAGGAATCCGTCGGAGAAAGCACCAGATCGTCGATATAATAACTATCTGTAGGCCAGGGAAGACCCCCGCAGTCTTCACCGACTGCCAGCACGACCATGTTGGTATCAGGCACAAAATCAATCCTGGCTTTCACCCATTGATCAAAACCGTGCACGGGTACAGAACCCAACATCTGCCAACTTTGGTGGAGGTTAAGGGGACAGCCAAATGAAGAATCCTCGTTCATGACATCCAGGGGATTAGGTGTGCCAAAAATGGCAATGTTCACATCAGGATAGGCAGGAACGCCGAACCCGAGATAAAAAGTCAACGTATACTGTACCCCTTTTAACAGGGGTTGAAGAGGGTATGCCCCCACATATCCTTTGGGGGTTGTTTTTTCGGTAAGGGATCCACCTCCCCCGGACATGAATATACTAACGAATGCATCCCCTGCAGGTAGGGGGAGAGGGACCTTGGGCAGACCAGAAAAAATAATTGGGCATTGCGGATTGATGTATTGAACATATTCATAATCCAGCTCGGGCCCCCAGATATCCAGCCATCCGGGAAGAATTTGTGAGGGGGAAGTGGCAAAATCACCCAGTTCACACCCATTATGTTCTTCAAATGAAGGATTGGCGAATAATGAAGTCGGTTCAAAATTGCATGAACAGTTCTGAAGGGTATCGGGGTTACAGCCCTGGGCATGGATCCCCAGGGAAGGGATAAGAAAGCATAGAAAAAGCCAGCGGAAAAAATAATCCTGTTTCATAGGGTAGCAACTGAAAAGGACAGCCTGCAAATCAAAATAATCTTTGAGAAATCTAGAAATTAATTTAGGTCGGTGCGCTGTAGCTGCCATCTGAGCATTCTGCAACTACCCCAACCGTGCCATGGCTTCCAGAGTATTGTACGAATCGATCATAAAACTCATTGTTTATACTTTCGAAACTAATAATTGTATTAGTGTCTTTTTCAAAGTCAATCAGTCTTCTACGTGTAGACTGATAATTTTTTATAGTCCCAGGTGCTTTTGTGGATACATTGCTTTGGATAAAGACCTCATAAAGTCGAAAAAAATCATTTGCGTGAATTGAAACACCTAATTGAAAGCGGAATTTCTGCCTTACTGTTTCAATCGGATAGGTCTTTTTAGAAAAAAGAGCTTCTCTTTCAATGTGTCAAAAATATCTTTATTCAGGGATAATTCAAAGCATCTTACTTTACCACGTAATTTACTGAAACTGCTGGCAGATCTGCGACTACAGTAACTTTAAGAGAAATTAAGGATAATTAGGAACCAATTTTCTGTGATCCCGCTGGGATTCGAACCCAGGACCCCAACATTAAAAGTGTTGTGCTCTACCAGCTGAGCTACGGAATCCAAAATTTTAATGCGTGCAAAGATAGCCGTTTTTCTCCTTAAAAAGGTCTATTCCAATCTTCTCTGGATCCGGTTTTCCCTTGGCCAGTGCTTTCGGATGAAAAATTGCCGGGCTACTCCTATTTTTACCCGATATTTTCTGCCATGTCAAATCCCTTTCAGGACAAATCCGTAGTGATCACCGGTGGAACCTCGGGCATCGGGAAAGCCCTGGTCACCGTCCTGGTGAACCAGGGTGCTCAGGTAACCGTTTGCGCCCGGAATTCGGAGGCCCTCAGGAACCTGGAAAAGGAATTGGTTACAACTGGACTTTTAGCCATCCAGGCTGATGTGAGCCGTCAGGAAGATTGCGAAAGATTGATTGAAGCTGCAGTCCAGCGGTTTGGTAAAATTGATATTTTGATTAATAATGCTGGTATTTCCATGAGGGCTCTTTTTTCCGAGATCAAAGACCTGGAAGTGATCCGTAGGGTCATGGAAACCAATTTCTGGGGTACGGTGTATTGCACCAAATATGCCCTTCCCCACCTTTTGAAAACCGGAGGAACCGTAGTGGGGGTATCTTCAATTGCAGGATACCGGGGACTTCCTGGCAGAACTGGATATTCAGCATCCAAGTTTGCGATGCAGGGTTTCCTGGAGTCCCTGAGAACCGAAAACCTGCATACCGGGATCCGGGTGATGTGGGTTTGCCCGGGTTTTACCGCTTCCAATATCCGCAATACCGCCCTTGACAGGGAAGGAAGGACCCAGAAGGAAACACCTCTGGATGAGGCCAAACTGATGGGAGCAGAAGTCGTTGCCTCCAGGATACTTAAAGCCATCGCCCGCAAAAAAAGGACCCTGGTGATGACCGGCCAGGGTAAACTGACCGTCCTGCTCAGCCGGCTGGTTCCGGGGTTATTGGACGGACTGGTCTTTAATCACTTCCGGAAAGAGCCGGGGTCCCCGCTGAAGTAACTGCTCTTCACTCAGATTCAACCGGTTTTGAGGTCTGTCCACAATGTGTAATTTTACCGTTCATGCCTGTAATTACCCTCACCTCTGACATCGGGCTTAAGGATTACCTGGTTGGAGCAATCAAAGGCCAGTTGCTTCAGCTTTGCCCCGGATGCCCGGTGATTGATATTTCCCACCAGGTCAGCCCTTTCAATTTTCACCAGGCAGCCTACCTCTGTAAGGCAGCCCTGCCCCATTTTCCGGCCGGCACCTGTCATTTTATCCTGGTTAATCTTTTCGATAGTCCCCCCGACCATTTCCTGGTGGCCAGCCACCAGGGTAATTACTTCTTTTGTGCCGATAATGGTTTGATCACCATGATCCTTGATGGGATGCCGGAGGAATCGGTATACCTGCCCTGGAAAAGCCAGGATCAGAAAGACACCATCCAGATCATCCGGAGGTTCGGGGAAGCCGCAAACAGTCTTCAACAGGGAAAACCCCTCAACGGGCTGGGAGTGCCGGCAACCAGAATAATGGTCCGCAATAACCTGGTCCCGACCATCAGTACCAACTGGATGGAGGGACAGGTCATTTATGTGGATAATTTTGAAAATGTAATCACCAATATCACCCGGGAGCAGTTTGAGCAACAGCGCAGGGGTCGGGGGTTCCGGATCTTTGTCATGCGCAATGAATATATCACCGAAATCTCAGGAAGCTACCCGGACGTGAAGGAAAGTGACAAATTAGCCCTTTTCAATACGGCCGGTTATCTTGAAATCGCCATCAACAAAGGCAATGCCGCCGGCCTTTTCGGACTTCAGCCTTCCACCCGGGAAAAGAGCCAGAAAGATGATTTTTTCCAGAACAGGCTGTTTTACCAAACAGTCCGCATCGAGTTTGAGTAAGGGGTTCCCTGCCAAAATATAGTTAAAAAGTAAATATATATCTTTAGAATTCTATAGGTTCTCTACATTTGGCACCAAATCCCGATCCCCCTATGAATTTCAAGAGGACAAACATCATTACAGGCTGGATAATCTGTGCGATCGCCTGTACAGTATACCTGATGACCCGGGAGGCTACCGTCAGTTTCTGGGATTGCGGGGAATTCATTCCCTGCGCCTTCAAACTGCAGATCTCCCATCCTCCGGGAGCACCCCTCTTCATTCTCCTGGGCAGGCTGTTTATTATCCTGCTGGGGGGGACGGCAACTACCGCCGCGGTCAAAGTCAATACGATGTCCGGGATGGCGAGCGGTTTTACGGTCCTTTTCCTGTTCTGGAGCATCACCCACCTGGCCAAAAGATTGCTAGTAAAGAACGGTGAAGAAGTCGACCTTGAAAAGACCATTGCCATTATCGCTGCGGGAACGGTCGGCGCGCTGGCCCTCACTTTTTCCGATTCTTTCTGGTTTTCGGCTGTGGAGGGGATCGTTTGGGGAGTATCCCCCCTGTTCATCGCCATGGCCTTTTGGGCCATTCTGAAATGGGAGAATGAGGCAGACCAACCCCATGCGGACCGCTGGATCATTTTGATCGCTTACCTGGTCGGGCTTTCCATAGGGGTCCACCTGCTGAGCCTGCTGAGTATTCCGGCCATTGTGATGCTCTATTATTTCAGGCGGTATTCGGTAACCACCAAGGGCATGATCCTGGCCTTCCTGTTGGCCTGTGTGCTGACCGAGGTAGTCCAGGTCCTGGTGATCCAGGATACCGTGAAGCTGATCGGATGGTTTGACGTATTGTTCGTGAACGATTTCGGGCTTCCGTTCAATTCAGGGTCCTGGACATGCATCATCCTTTTGGTCGCCCTGATCGTGATCGGACTGCGATGGGCCAAGCGAAAGGGCTGGTATTTCCTTCACCTGGCCATCCTCTGCCTGTCCTTCATCCTGATCGGATATTCCAGCTATTTCGTGATCCTGATCCGGGCAAACGCCAATCCCGCGATCAACATGCAGAATGTGAACAATCCCATGACCCTGGTCTCCTACCTGGACCGGTCCCAATACGGGACCTGGCCGGTCCTTTATGGTCAGGATTTCAATTCCAGGGTGGTCGGAACCGTGGACAAAGGAAATATTTACAAAAAGGACGACAAGGACGGAAAATATGATGTGGTGGGTCAGAAGTACGAACTCAAATATGATCCATCCGATCTCCATTTGCTTCCCAGGGTCTGGGACAACGATAATACCCAGGGTCATGTGGACTATTATAAAAGTTTCCTGGACCTGGGTCCTTCCGACACTCCAACCATCGGGGATAATCTCAAGTTCTTCTACCAGTATCAGCTGAACTGGATGTATTTCCGGTATTTCTTCTGGAATTTCTCCGGAAGGCAAAACGATATTCAGGGCATGGGCAATGTACGGGACGGTAACTGGATTACCGGTATTCCGGTGCTGGACAATATGCGGCTGGGGGACCAGGGGAAGCTGCCGATCACCCTGAGGGAAAACAAAGCCCATAACCGCTTGTTCCTTTTGCCCTTCATCCTGGGTGTGCTGGGGATCATTTTCCAGATCAACCGGGATAAAAGGCATACCGTAGGGGTTTTCCTGCTGTTCTTCTTCACCGGAATCGCCATCATTCTCTACCTGAACCAGGCCGGACCACAACCCAGGGAAAGGGATTATTCCTATGTTGGGTCCTTCTATGCCTTTTGCATCTGGATCGGACTGGGAGTGCTCTTTATTTATGATGCCCTGAAAAAAAGCGTTTCCGGCACCAGGGCCGCCATCGGTGCGGGTTTGATCTGCCTGGTCACCGTGCCGGTACTGATGGCCTCCCAGGAATGGAACGACCATGACCGCCATCACAAGACCCTGGCCCGGGATACCGGAAAGGATTACCTGGAATCCTGTGCTAAAAACGCCATCCTGTTCACCATGGGGGATAACGACACCTACCCCCTTTGGTATGCCCAGGAAGTGGAGGGGATCCGTCCTGACATACGGATCATCAATACCAGCCTTCTGGGCACCGACTGGTATATGGATGACCTCCGCAAAAAGGTGGATGACAGTGACCCCGTGCCCTGTGACTGGCCTGCTGACAAATACCAGGGTACCAACCGGGATTACCTGTATTATTACCCGGGTAATGTACCCCAGACCAAATATTTTGACCTTAGCGAGGTGATGAATTTCCTGATCAGTGATGATCCCAAGAGCAAAATCATGGCCGGGACCGAGGAAATGAATTATATACCCACCCAGAACTTTTATATCACGGTGGATAAAAAGGAAGTGCTTGAAAACGGTACCGTGCCTGCCCAGGACTCGGCTTTTGTGGAATCCCAGATCCCCTTCAGCTTCAAGAAGAATGTATATGAAAAGAACGACCTGCTGGAAATGGAGATCATCGCCTCAAACCGCTGGAAAAGGCCGATCTATTTTACCGGTTCTCCGATTGCCATGGGTTTGACCGATTATCTGGAAATGGATGGGGTTGCCTATCGTTTGGTGCCCTATAAAAACCCGGTCCGCTCTGCCATGCCGGGTCTTGGCAATATCAATACCGACATGATGTACCGCAACCTGATGACCAAATTCGGTTTTGGGGGGGCCAATAAGCCTGGTACTTATTTCGATGAGCCTAACCGCCGGGAACTCCTGATCCTTCGGGGTGCTTTTGCCAAACTCGGCATCGCACTTGCCGCCCAGGGGGCAAAGGACAGCGCCCTCCGGGTCCTGAACTATTGCGACAGTAATTTATTGCCCCGCAATTTCCCCTTCGGGCTGGTTTCTACCAATAATGCCCATGATTATACCTCCGTGCAGCTGGTCTATGCCTATTACCTTTCCGGGGATTCTGCAAAAGCGGAAGATATCGCCAGGCAGGTGAGCCAGGATTGCCAGCAACAAATCGTTTATTACCAGTCCCTTCCCCAGGAGGATCTGACCCAGGATCTTCAACAGGATTTGCAGACTTCCCAATACCTGATCCAGGAACTGCAGCAAATGCACAATCAGTTCTCCCCGGTCAAATCCGGTCTGGAAAGCCCGGCCCGGCTGGACACCACCGGTCCTCCGGTGGATACTTCCGGGCCCGGGAGGAAATAGGAACTGTTTCCGGGAAATTTTGGGAAGGCTAGCGCGATTTTCTCCAGTGTGAAGGGGTACATGCAAACTGCCTTCTAAAGGCAGTGCTGAAATTGGAAACATTCCGGAACCCTACCCGGAATGAGATTTCCTGGATGGTAAGACTCCGGTCCAGGAGCAACCGGGCTGCCAGTTTCATCCTTTCCTCCCTGAAGTCGAAATACGGGGTCGTCCCGAAAACCTGCCTGAACCCCTTTTTCAGTTTGAAATCATTAATGCCCACCTTCTGGCAAAGTTCCCGGATCGTCAGCGGCTCTTCCATATGGGCAAGCATCAGTCTGCGGGCCTCCCGGATGCAGCCGATCTCATAATCGGTAAACCGTTCCGATCTCCGGGGCTGATCCTGATCCAATCTTTGAAGGGCCATGATCAGCAGATCCTTAACCAGGGATTCGGACTGGAATTCTTCTACCGGGTTGGCCGGGTCCGGTTGGAGAAGCCTTCCGATGATGGCCAGCATTTCGTTGCTGGCCATCGGTGAAACCCGGCTGATCTGGCCGGCCTTCCCCTGATCAATCTTTTCCAGGAAAGCGGCAAGCACCGGGAATTCCGGAGCAATCCTCCTCAGGAAATTCAGGGAATAATGGATATCGAAGGTGGAATAGCGCCTCTCATAGAATTCCACCTGGTTCTCTGTAAAAGGCACATAAGTGATATTATAATGGAACCGCTTCATGCCCAGTTTTCCGATTGGGGCAAGTTGGTATTCCACTCCACGGAGCAGGCAAAATTGAAGCTCCACCAGGGCAAAGGGAGCCCTGCACCGGAAGGATGACCGCTCGGAGATCAGGTAATTGGTGTAATGGATCTGGAAGTCTTCCCCGGTCATTTGCTGGAACAGCATGCCTCCGAAGGAACCGTTCATGGAAAGTCTTTCGGACCCGGGGACCAGGAATTTCTGTTGTTCCGGCGGGGTTTGCCCGGGGAATTGGATCTCCCGGTTTTCATCTGATAGTAACTCGAAAAGCATTTTTATCCGTCTTTCATAAATAATTATCCGGCAAAAGAAAATCGGAGGGAAAAAGCTTCAGGAGCTTTGGACCACCGGTCCCCATTTACTGAAATAGGGTTGACCCTTAAATATAATAAATCCAGGTTTTTTGGAAAACAGTGAAAATACCCTAAATGAAAACCCTGATTACCCGTACCCCGTTTCAACCTGGGCCCCCGTTCGTTTGCAGCATTGGATTTCAGCGTTTCCAGCTGCGGTCCCTGGACCATTCCGCCGATCTTTCCCTGCTCTATTCCTGGGCCTGCATGCCCTATGCGCGGGAATTCTGGGGAATGGCCCTGGCCCCGGAGGCCTTCTGGGCATTTTACAGCAGGGTCTTGCTGAATCCGGGGGCGCACAGTTATCTCGGCCTGCTCCAGACCCAACCCGTTTGCCAGCTGGAAGTATATGACCCTTTCGGTTCGGAGTTGGCGCGGAGTTACCCTGCCCTTCCCGGGGACCTGGGCATCCATCTGCTGATGGGACCGGACCGCAGGATCCTTCCCGGCATCAGTTGGAAAGTCCTCCGGCGGTCCCTGGAATTTCTATTCAGCTTTCCCCGGGTGCTACGGATTATTGCCGAACCCGATACCCGCAACCGGGCTGCCCATATCGTGGCCCTGCGGGCAGGCTTTCATTATTGGAATACCATTTTCCTGAAAGAAAAGGCAGCCTGCCTATATGGATGCTGCCGGGAAGAATTTTTTTCCAATTCAATTCCGGTAGGGATTTAACTGCAGGGGTATGAGGATCCGGGAAATTGATCTGGCGCGCGGCTTCACTGTTCTGATTATGGCCCCCGTCCATACGGTGCTGGTTTTCGGTTCCCCTGCGGTCCGGCAGGGGGGCCTGGGGAAAATCCTGGCCTTTCTTGCCGAAGGGCCCGGGGCCCCCTTATTCATGTTGCTGATGGGGATCTCCTTCACCCTTTCCTCCCGAAACAACCTGAAAGGCGCCCTCTCCAGGGCCCTCCAGTTGCTGGTCCTGGCCTATACCCTGAATGCCCTGAAATTCCTCATCCCCTGGTTCATGGGATGGATCCCATCCAGGCTCCTATCGGATTTTGGCCTCCGGCCGGGGCCGGGGACCTGGCTCCGGCTCCTGGGGACAGGGGATATCCTGCAGTTTGCTGCCCTTTCCCTTGTGGTCCTCTCCCTTGTATACCGGATCAGGGAATATCCCATTTGCGCCACCCTGCTCGGGGTCAGCGTCCTGCTGATCGCACCTGATCTCTGGGGCCTGGCTTGCCCCTGTCCGTTCACGAATTATCTCGAAGGCCTTTTTTGGGGTAAAACCCCGGTCAGCTTTTTCCCCCTGTTTCCCTGGCTGGTTTTTCCGGTAGCCGGATTGGTGACCGGATTTTTTCTCCGCCGGGGAAATCTCCCCGGATGGGGCTGCCTGGCCTGCGGGGCTGGCCTGCTGGTCCTGGGTTGTTTCCTGAACTCCATCCCCTGGATCCCGGAGTCCCTCGATTTTTATCATATGGGTCCCGGCGATTGCCTGATCCATCTGGGCATCGCCCTGGTCTGGCTTTGCCTATGTAGGGCCTGCACCCTGTGGATACCGGGCAACCCGGTTATGAAAGGATTTTCCTACCTCAGCCGGAGGATCACCCGGATCTACATGCTCCAGTGGGTGCTGGTCTTCTGGTTGCTTGGCTGGTTCGGTTATGAGTCCATGGGGCTTGGGAAATCCCTGTTTTGGATGACCCTCAACGATGGCCTGGTGATCGGGCTGAGCCTGGCCTGGGACCATTGGCGGAAACAGGGATTTTCCAGTTTCCGAAGCTTTCCGCTTCGAAGGACCCGATAACTCCAAAATGAAACGGGATGCACCATATGACCTGATCGGGATCGGGATTGGGCCCTTCAACCTGGGACTGGCGGCATTATGCCGGGGATTGCCGCTGTCCTGCCTTTTCCTGGACCGGAATCCCGGTTTTCAATGGCATCCGGACATGCTTTTGGACCATGCCACCCTCCAGGTCCCCTTTTTCGCGGACCTGGTCACCCTGGCCGATCCCTGCAGCCCCTATAGTTTTCTTTCCTTTCTGAAGGACCAGGGCAGGCTGTTGCGGTTCGCAGTCCGGGAATCCCTGTATGCCTATCGAAAGGAATATAACGACTACTGCCGCTGGGTGGCCTCCAATCTGGAAACGCTCCGGTTCAGCTCCCCGGTAACCCGGGTGGATTTTGACCCTTCCACCCGATTATACGAGGTCCGGGTCACTCCGGAAAATGGAATGCCGGTATCCAGCCATGCTTCCAGGCGGCTGGTGATTGGCACGGGGACCCTGCCCTGGATGCCGGAATGCGCGGTCAGGGTTCGGAACCCCCTGGTCCTCCATTCGGACCAATATCTGTCCCGGAAGCCGGAATTGCTGCGGGCCGGAAATATCACCCTGATCGGATCGGGGCAAAGCGCTGCCGAAATCTTTTATGACCTGCTCCAGGACCCTGACCCGGCATGGGGAGCGCTGGATTGGTTCAGCGCTTCCGACCATTGTTTCAGCATGGAAAATTCCAGGTTCTGCTATGAAATGGCTTCCCCAGCCTATATCGATTATTTCTATGGCCTGCCTTCCGCAAGGAAGCCCGGGTTGCTGGAAGGCCAGGAAAGCCTTTACCGAGGCGTGAATTCCAGGCTGATCGGGGAAATTTATGATCTGCTCTACCGGCAAAGCCTGAATGGTAAAGCCCCATGCCCCCGGATCAGGCCGGGTTGTGTCCTGACCCGGGCCCGGGATCTGGGAAAGGGCCTCGAGCTGGAATTCTTCCATAAGGGCCAGGGAAAGTCCTTCGTGCATCAGACCGGCGCTGCAATCCTGGCCACGGGGTATCGCCCCGGGGTACCCTCCTTCCTCGATCCCGTCCGGGACCGGATCCGCTGGGATGAGGCAGGGCGGTATGCGGTGGCCCGGAATTATTCTGTGGATGGGGCCGGAAATGAAATTTTCGTGCAGAACGGGGAATTGCACACCCATGGCTTCAATGCGCCGGACCTGGGATTGGGCGTCTACCGCAACAGCTGTATCCTCAACGCGATCCTGGGGAAAACACATTTCCAGGTCGGGCAGCTTCCGCCCTTTCAATCCTTTGGAATTCCCTTCCTAGAGTCTGATGATTTGTTCTCCCGCATGAAGCGGGACCCGGTGACCTTCCCAGATGAAATCGCCCCGGAGCGGAGCAGGAAGGCTGATCCGGGCTACTATTCCATGGGCGCCTCTCCTGGTCAATTCTACCCGGATCAACCCGTCGGGATGGGGCATCAGGGCGTTGATCTCCCGGAGGGGACCGGGGGCCGGGGCGATATTTACGCTTCGGAACCCGGGTGAGGAAGGAGTGATGCCGCAAAGGGTCGCCAGGAAGTCATATTCCGGGCTGGCTGACCAGCCATGACAGTCCGAACGGGTTTCGCCCGGGGTTTCCGCGAAGGTGGAAAGTCCATCGGCGATCATGGCTTTCCAGGGACCCAGGGCCGACTCGTACTGGTCTGCCATACCGGCTGCCACCATGGCTCGGGTTAGATAAAACCTGAAATAAAAGGTGGCCTGGCTCAGGGAAGCATCCCGGAGCAAATTTTCCATGACTTGCTTTTCCTCCGTCGGAGGGATGGCTCCGGCCAGGATAGCGAGAATACCGGCATGCTGGCTGAAGCTGGTTTTCGAAGGGGTGTTGGCCATTTCCATCCTTCCCGGGTCAAAGCACCTGCGGTAAACCGACCGGGCCAGGCGGTCCGCCAGGGCCCGGTCAGCCGCAGCCTGGAGGTCCTGATGGAAATAGCCCAGCAGGTCGGAGGCCTGGCGAAGGGTATAGGCGAACTGAAGGGTGAGGATGGAGGAATGGCCATCGGTGGCTCCGTCCGGCACGCCTCCGGGGAAGGCATCATTCCAGTCCACGAAGTTCCACCAGTCCATTGGACCGAGGAGCCCTTCCCTGGAATCCAGGTGGGCCCGGTACCAATCCAGGATGGTGTTCATGGCTCCGAGATATCCATGCAGGAGGTTATCGTCCCTGCGATTCATCCAGAAATCATGCAACATGGAAATCCACCAGAGGGAAAAGGGAGGGATGATCTGGAGCCGGTTGCTGGGATACCTCCCCTGGGTCAGGCCCAGGGGCAGCCTGGAATCGTAAAAATCATGGATCGCCTTGCGCATCAGGCGGTCATCCCCGGTGTTATATAGCGAAATCAGGGCCTGGATCCGGGTGTCGGCCTCATATTGAAGCTGTTCATAATAGGGGCAGTCAAAATAGGTCTCCCCGGCGCAAAGGCGGGCGGTCCTCCAGCCTACTTCCCATATTTTTTCCAGGGAGGGGTCATCCGAACTGAACCGGGCTACCTGAACGAAGGGGTACCCGGTATAGATCCCGGAAAGGTCCTCCAGGACCAGGGGCTCCGCTCCGGTCCGGATATCCAGCTGGAGATAGCGGTAGGTCCGGATCCAGAGCGGCATGAATCGGGCATGCATCCTCCCGTCCGGGACAAAGACATCATAAAGGCCCCTGATGGTTTTGCCTGCCACGGAATCCCGGTTTCCTTTATGGTTGCGGGAATCCACCAGCGCCTCGGAATAAACCAGCTTCACTTCCGATCCCCTCCCTCCGCTCACTTTCAGTTCCGGATAGGCAACGGTCTCGAATCCCTGGTCCAGCAGGATGTTCACCCGGGAATGGGCCGGAATGGTGAGGGGCCTGGATCCAAGCTGGAAACTGTCTGCAATGGAAAAATCACCGCTGCGGCGGATGCAGGCCAGACGCTGGGGGCTTTGTTCCATCTGGGGTATCGGGCTGGGCACCAGGGTCCAAAGGTTGTCGGATCCGTATCCGGTTGGCACGGCGCCGGCGCCCGCCCCAATGGCCCGGTTCCATCCGCTGTCCGGGAAACCGGGTAATTCCCAACCCCAGGGATAGCGTTCCGCACGGACACTGTCCCCCGCGCCGGTAACCATATAGGCCCCCAGTTCCTGCTGGATCCCGGTTGCACAGGGCGCGTAGGCCAGGTCCTGGATGCATCTCCAGGCGGGACCGGTATCGACCAGCCCGGCGGAATCATTATCTCCCTGCACCAGGAAACCCAGCCGGGAGGAGATCTGGGCTACCGGAGCGTAAACGCCCAGGTTCCAGACCTGGGCAGCCAGGGTGTTTTTTCCTGCTCTGAGCAGCGGGGCGATGTCGTAAGTCTCATAGTTCCACTGGTACAGGTCCCCCCGGGCGGGCCCCCTTCCGATTACCTGCCCATTGACAAACAGGACATAGCGGTTATCCGCAGAAACATGGATGAGGAACCGGGCCGGTGGTTGTTCCAGATTGAAATCCCTGCGAAAATGGCAAACCGAATAATCCCGTGAGGGGGCTCCTGGACAGGTAATCCACCGGGCGTTCCATTCCTGGTGAAGCCACCTGGGGTTTACCGGTAAGGATTGGGAAGCACCCGATCCCGGAAACAGTTGCGAAAACAGGATCAGGGACAGGGTGACGGGCACCGGATTTTTGAAAGGGAAGGGAAGGCGGCAGGATACCATGATTAGGTTTGGGAAAGATCTGAAAAATACAGCATTCCCCCGTCAGATGCTCGCTCGCCGAAGGAATCCCGGGAATACCAGGGTTTCAGGGCTGAACGGCACAATTTTTGGACCCCTGGAGTAAATTCTCCTCATTATGTTTTTCTCCTCGGACCGCCAGATCCTGAACACTATTTTTGAAAACGACCGCCGCCCCTTGTTTGAAAAGGAGGCGATCCAGGAACTGGGCCCGGTACACCGCAGGACGGTAGGTTTTCTCCACGAGGCTTGCAATGCATTCGACAGGAGGTTTAAAGAGGTGATGTCAGAAGGATTTTGGTTGCTGGATCCCCGCTGCCGGTTCACCCGGTTGCGGGAAGGTTACCAGCTATTCGGGAGGGCTGAACAATTTGTTCATGAAAAATATGGCCTCACTCCCCTGGATGAATATGAGATTTCCCCCCGCTCCAAAATCGGCCTGGACCTGTTCAAGCTGCTTCAGATTGTGGCCAGAAATCCCCAATTGGGCAAGGCTTCCTGGAGGGAAGTGGACCTGAGCCGGATCGGGGAAGATCAGGAAACGGTATTTCTGGAATTATTCTGGGCCAAATACCGGGGAAAGGGGAAGGTGAGCGCCCGGTTTTGGGAGCAATACATGAAAAAGACTGCCCTGGTCACCCTGGATTTCAACGGGGATCCCACCCGGATGCTGCTGGATGAGCTGATCCGGGAGGAGGATGGTTTCAAATTTTTCTTCATCTATATGCGAAAGATCCTGGTCAAACAGATCAAAAAGATCAGTGACCGGATCCACCTCGAACTTTCTGTTTGCAATAACTGATTTGAACCCGGCCTCCGGGTTGGGTTCCGGAATTTCCCCCTGAAATCAAATCATCGTCCCCAATCTGGGCGCGTCTCAACGGAGGATCCCTGGCAACTGGTAAAATCCGGGATGGCAGGTGGATGGCCGGTCGGTTGAAATCCCGCCCCCGGGCAGGCAATCGGCCAGCTGGTGGAGGAGATGTGCTACGCAGGCAGAACCCTAGGACATTTGGTGAACTACCTGGGAAACTTCGCTGATCTCTTCTTCCCTGCGGAGCTGGGTGAATAACTTGAGCTTCATAAATCCAGATTTGATCCCGTTGAGCTGGTGCTGCAGGACCCTGCGGAGGTTCAGGTTGGGAAACCACAGGTTCAGGATATCCCGGTAGGCCCGGACGAACCGGTTTTCCAGTCCGAGGCAGTTTTCAAAAAGTCCTTCCAGGTCCTGGGCTGGGTCCAGGATCGGGACCTGGATTTCCAGGCAAGCCGGTTTGATATCTCCCAGGATGGACCGGAGCAGCCGGATGGAACGGTAATTCTCATCGGCAATCTCATTGACGATTTCTTTTAATCCCTTGTCGGTGATTTCTTCGGCGAGGATTTCCAATTCCTGGCGGCTTTCATCGAGGAGTCCCAGCAAATAGCTCAGTTTCGCGGAGACTTGGTCATTCATTTGGTCCATGGGTGGTTTTTTATCCAATGATCAGGTATTTCATCACCGGGTGAAAGGGGCCTGTCCGGTTTGAGCCGCGCCCCCTCTTTCCCTCAGGATTCCATTTCTGCATTTGCCGATTCATTGATGTGATCTTCGGCCAGTTCTGTCAGCAGGTTGTCGGCATGCTTTTCCTCAGAAAGGGTGTCCTCGAAAAGGCCGGCAATCCGGTCCAGGCCCAGGGTCCTTGCCAGCCGGATCAACCCTCCATAGGTGGCGATCTCGTAGTGCTCGGCTTTTTGTCCGGCAAAAATCAGTCCTACGTCCCGGGTGAGGGTAAGGGTATCGGTTTCAGAAATGATCCTTTCTCCTTCCCTGGTGATCCCGTCCATTGCCCAGCAAGTCCTCGCAACCGGGTTTAGTCCCAGCGTCTGGAAAGCTTCCTCCAGGCGGTTCACATGCTTGTTGGTTTCCTGGGCGTGGTTGCTGAAGGCTGCCTTGAGTTCGGATGTGGTTGCCGCTTTTTCCATTTTGGGGAGGACCCCGACCAGGTGCTTTTCAGCCCAATAGATATTCTTCAGCTCCTCTTCAAAGAATTCCCTGAGCAGGGAATGGGAATCTTTTTCAGCGTCTGGATTTTTCTTGAAGTTCTGCACGGTATGAGGTTTTAAAAGGATCCTTTTGATTCCATGGATTGCCGGTGAAATAATCTGAAATGCTGGACTGAGAGATTAAGCTAATGGAGGAAAAACTATGCCAACTTTCATCCCTGTTTCCAGGTATTTTATTCCGGGTTTCCTGAGGGGGGTCCCATTCGAAAAGGGGAATCCTTTTATGGGAGAAAGCATTAATGTGAAGATTTTTACCCACAGGAGGCCGGATCAAGCAGGACCGCCCCCTGCGCTTCGGAAGCTTTGGAGTTTTTGGAAGCCCGGGAGAAAAATGCGGCACAGTTTTTTAGCCTGGAATGAAAAACCCGTCTCCTGATGCTTCCCCGTTTTGACCAGCCAGGCCCGGATCCAGCCCGGAACCCCAAACCCAACCGGATCGAAAAGGTCCCCCCCGAAATAAAACCGGTTCTTCCCCGGGAAAATGAGCCGTTCCCGCCAGAAAGAAAGGAAATTACCCCCCCGGAACCCGAGGTGAAACCCGGGATGCCCTGACCCGGGGAAGCGTTTGCTCCCAGACCCAGATGGATACGGACCCTCCGCTGCACCGGAAATCCGCCTGGCCGTCCGGACCGATGGATATCTTTTCAGGCCTTTTCCCCAGCAGGTCCACAAAGGTCCTGCCTGCATGCCGCCCGCCTATTTCCATTTTCTTCGTTCCATCTCCTCCATTGCTCATCAGCACGGCACATCCGGATTCCCTTTTATCCTCCGTGCCCTCCCGGGTCCACCCAATGCAACTGGGGTGATCGATCCAATCCCGCTGGGTCCCCCAGCAGTATTTGACCCTGGCCCGGAGCATCTCCCTGAGGTTTGGAATGGGTTCCATCCGGATCCGGTAATCCTTTCCATCCGCTCCTTTCCCGGTGTAATCCGCACCAAACAGGTCGGCAAAAAACAGGCAGGGATAGCCGCCCTGGCGAAGGAGGATCAGGGC
>JANWKA010000082.1 GCA_025451655.1 Chitinophagaceae bacterium
CCTGACCCAGCAGGTACATCATTTTGGTCAGGGCTGCTTCAAAAGTCATGTCGAATCCGCTGGTTATTCCGATCTCTGCCAGGTATTTACTGGTTTCATAACGACCCATTTCCACGGAGCCGCCGTCACATTGTGTGATATCCAGAATAATGATTCCTGCATCCACGGCTTCTCTAAGGCATTGAATGAACCATTTGGCCGTGCTGGCATTTCCGCTGCCGAAAGTTTCAAGGATGACCCCCCTGATTGCCGGGATATGCAGGATCCCCTGAACCGTTCCCTGGGTGATCCCCGGAAAAATCTTCAGGACCGTGATATTTGGATCCAGGTTTTTGTGAACTTTAAAAGGTCCCCCTGACTGGGGAGCTATATAGCTGTCTCAAAATGACCTACCTAATTGTAGCGGATGATCAAATTGACATTTTATTCACGATGATAGAGTAACTACCAACTTTTTCTTACAATCCATAAGTCCTGCCCTCCGATCTTGTTTCTATCGATAGATCCGTCATGGAATTCCAAAACTTCGAACCATTTTTCTAAATTTAGCCTGAGAACTTGTGGGGAATTATAGGTTGTCATCATTCTGTGTCCCTTTTCCTTGTAATCCTTCGTAAATGCTCCACTTTGGTTAAGAATCTTATTTTCTTTTTTCAATAATTTTGAAAGGAAGAAGTTGCCGTGGGTGGTAAATAAGAAGATACCATTCATTTTAAGGATCCGATATATTTCTTCAAACCAATGATCTTGTAAGGTAGCTTCCACATGGGTAAGTACAGAAAGCCCATATATCAGGTCGAAAAATTCATTTTCATAATCTGTAGGCGGCACATAGGAATTTATAGAATATGAAATGTCTTTATTTTTTTTTTATTGAATGCTATCATTTGTTCGTTAATGTCACAGGCATAGATTTCGGAAGCAGAACTCATAAGCTTATGCATATGGATTGTAACTCTACTTACTCCACAACCCCAATCCAGAATTCGATTAGGACTATGATTAAAATATTTCCCAGTCCACGTCATAATCTCCTCTGCATTGGAAATGCCGCCAAGAATGAATTTCTCATAGTCAAGTTTATGAGTTTCATATAAAAAATAATCTGGCGGAATAAACAGTTCCTTATTCTTTTTCCTAAAGTTTGAGTTTCTGTTTCCGTTCTTCAGTTTGGAGACCATATACAGCATCTTATCTAAAACATTTGCCAAACCAACTTTATAAAACAGGTTTTTAACAAACACTAAATAATTGCTCATAATTTAAATGATCTAACTGCCGGAATATAATATTAATAACTGAACACTAATTATCACTTAGCGTTTTGGGTTAAGTTACATTTTTAGGTGCTAGGAAAAGTATCATACTCACTAGGATGTGAAGAAAACTTTATCCCTTACCACGTAATTGGTTGAGAAGTAACCTTATAAGCAAGTAAGTCATTTCCTCCCAAAAGTTTCCTTTGGATTCAAGTGCAAATCTTAGGTGAGGATTAAGGAGGCTGAACTTTCGGGTGCCGGCATTTCAGGGTATCCCGCTACAGGTTGACTTCCTCTCCCATCTTTATCCCACAATTGATAAAAATGAATATTTCCCAATAGGTGGCCCTCTTTCCCCCTCCCCTTACTTCAGCCAACCATAGAATGTATATGCATCCTCCATTTGCTGAAAATAATCCGTGATCTGGTTGGGGTATTTTCTTGCGAGGGAAGTCTTAAAATTTGCTACACTTCTTACTATAATTGTCTTAGTTCAGAATTTAAATTACTGTAAATCAAAGAATTAATGGAAGGGTTATGGAGGAGAAAGGATTCGAACCTTTGATACCCTTTCAGGTATACACACTTTCCAGGCGTGCCAGTTCAACCACTCCTGCACTCCTCCGCTCCTGGAAAAAGCAAGCTAAACCCGGGTTAATTCACCTCTCAGGGGGGTCTCAAGAAGAGCTTTGACCTCAGGGTTGGAAAGGCCCTGGCCCAGCAGGTACATCATTTTGGTAATTGCTGCTTCAAAAGTCATGTCGAATCCGCTGGTTATCCCGATCTCTGCCAGGTATTTACTGGTTTCATAACGACCCATTTCCACGGAGCCGCCGTCACATTGCGTGATATCCAGAATAATGATTCCTGCATCCACGGCTTCCCTAAGGCATTGAATGAACCATTTGGCCGTGCTGGCATTTCCGCTGCCGAAAGTTTCAAGAATAACCCCCCTAATGCCCGGGGTATGGAGGATCCCCTGAACCGTTCCCTGGGTGATCCCCGGAAAAATCTTCAGGACCGTGATATTTGGATCCAGGTTTTTGTGAACTTTAAAAGGTCCCCCTGACTGGGGAGCTATATATTGGGTTTTGAATTTGATGTCGATGCCTGCTTCAGCAAGTGAGGGGTAATTCATGGAATAAAAGGCCTCAAACTTTTCCGCGTTGTATTTTTTAGTCCGGTTACCCCTGAACAGCAGGTAATCGAAATAAATACAGACCTCGGGAACCAGGGCCTTGTCACCGCTTCGGGTCGCGGCAATCTCCATGGCGGTAATGATATTTTCCCTGGCATCGGTCCTGATTTCACCGATGGGCAATTGGGAGCCGGTCAGGACCACCGGTTTTCCCAGATTTTCAAGCATGAAACTCAGGGCCGATGCAGTGAATGACATGGTATCGGATCCATGCAGGATCACAAATCCATCATAAAATTCATAAGTATTTTCAATGGTCTCGGCAATCTCTACCCAGACGTCTGGTTGCATGTTGGAGGAATCCAGCGGGCTTCTGAAGGGATGGACCATGAATTCAAAACCGAGCCGGTAAAGCTCAGGCATGCTGTTGCGGATCTCGGAGAAACCGATAGGCCTCAAGGCCCTGGTTTTTTCATCGTAGATCATTCCAACAGTTCCACCGGTATAGATGATCAGTACTCTGGTCATGGAATCGGGATCCTGGTCAAGCGGATAAAGGTATCAGAAAGGGCATCAACACGCAAATGGCCGATGGGAAATTGCAGATTTTGAAAGGATCTTTTCAATTATGGGGAGAGTGTTTATCAAAAAGGTTGATTTCTTATGCGTTATTTAACGAGGATTTGAAAAGGTGGAGCGCATTTTTGCTGGTGATGGCTGCGACCTCAAGGGATTCCACCTGCCTGAGGGAGGATATTTTATCGCAAATCAGTGAAAGATAACCGGATTCATTCCTTTTGCCCCTGAAGGGCACCGGGGCAAGATAGGGGGCATCGGTTTCCAGGACCATAGAGTCCAGGGGAATTTCCGCCAAAACCTGATCCAGCCCTGAATTTTTAAAGGTAATCACCCCTCCGATCCCAAGGAAAAACCCAAGACTGTTGATCTCCAGGGCTTGCTGAAGGGATCCAGAGAAACAATGGAAGACTCCCCGAAGGCTGCCATCCTGCTTTTTCCGGACTAACCTGATGCAATCCGGGATAGCGTCGCGGCTATGAATGCTGACCGGGACATCGTACCGTTTCGCCCAGTCAAGCTGGGTTTCGAAGGCCAGGATTTGCTGGTCCCGGTAGGTCAGGTCCCGGTGATAATCCAGCCCGATTTCCCCGATGCCGGAGAAGGTCCTTTTTCCCAACCAGCTTGCCATTATTTCCAGGGAAACTTCCGGATTTTCGCCCACCGAACAGGGATGAAGGCCGATCATGGCATGACAAAAATCCCGGTAACGGTTTTCCAGCTCAAGCATCGGACCCACCGTGTTTTCATCGATATTGGGCAGAAAAATATGCTCTACCCCTGAAACCTTTGCCCTTTCCATCACCTGGTCAAGGTCGGTAGTGAATTCCGGGAGAAAGAGATGGGCATGAGTATCAACAAGCATCATGGGAGATATTTTTTTTCGACCCCTCTCGGGAAAGTCAGGAGGCAGGTTTTATCGCCTTTACCGTCAGCAGGACCTGGTAGTCCTCATCCTGGTGGTCCAGCTCCGCGGGAGTCATTTCCTCCAGCGCGATACCCTCAAGCAACGCAATTGCTGCAAGGACATTACCATAACTGCAAACTTCAACCTGGTCTTCCCCGAATTCACCCGCAAACAATTTTTTGGCTGAAAGGGTGGTGAACCGCCAGAAATCCCCCCACCGCTCCATATCGTATCGGGAGATCTGGGAGATACCCGCCAGCGTGACCAATAAAACCCCCCCAGGCTTGAGCAGGCAAAAGGCTCCCCGCACCGCGGGTTCGAGGTCGTAAATGAAATTAAAGGTCTGGGTGCAAATGAAGCAATCCGCCAGACCGGCAGGCAGGTCGTCTGGACGGGTCAGGTCTCCAACCAGGGTCACCCCTTTACCGCTCCTGGTGTGTAAAACCTCGTATCGATCCACCGCTTTCCCGAATTTCCTGGAATAGGTGCTTTCCGCGATCTCCACCACGGTTCCATGAATATGTCCGGATTCCTTCTTCAGGAAATTTTCAATATAATACCGGTCGATGGGGGTTCCCCGGTCCAGGCCGAAGACCCTGGAAACCGGGTTCACCTTCCTGAGATCCTGCCAGTTCGGCCTTGAGGATTTCCTTTTATAATAACGAAACAGGTCCTTAGGGTTCAAGCTGGGGAATTTCAGTTAAAGATAGGATTATGGGGAAAACCGGCGCCAGCCCCGGAACCCTCAGACCCGGCCCATTCCGGGATGAGTCCTGCCCGCCAGGACCTTCAGGAAAGGACACCGAAGGAATAACCTTTCGAGGAAAAATGTTCCAGAACTCCGGGCAGGCTGTAACACATCCGGTCCTTTGCCTTGTCACTGTCATGAAAAACCACAATCGACCCGGCGGATGCATGCCCCAGCACATTATCCAGGCATTTCTTTCCGCTGATTCCCTGGTCAAAATCCCCGCTGAGGACATTCCACATGATGATCCGGAAGGCCTGTCCCCTGGAATCATTTTGTCCGGATAGTGCCCTGATCTGCCTTCGGCTGATCCTGCCGTAGGGGGGACGGAACAAGATCGAATCAATCCGGCTGGAGGCCAGGCGGATATCTTCCAGGTAGGCATTCGTGCCTGTTTTCCATCCGTTCAGGTGGTTCTGGGTGTGGTTGCCTACCTGGTGGCCCTCTTGCAGGATCCGGAAGTAGAGGTCGGGCCAGAGGTCAACATTTTTGCCCAGGCAAAAAAAAGTAGCCTTTGCTCCGTATTTCGCGAGTTGTTCAAGAATGAAAGGAGTGGTCGACGGATTGGGACCGTCATCGAAACTGATATAGATCTGATCCTGATCCTTCTGACCCTCCCAGGTGCATCCGGGATACATCCATTGGATCCATTTGGGGGTTTTTAGGAAATAAGGTTTCATGTTGGAGCGCGGGATTATGGGATAAGGGTCACCAGCCCGGAATTTTCATTCTTGAGGCTGGAGGGGCCGGTGCATGGCGCTTTTGAAAAACTCCCCTGCCCCGGTCAGGTCGAAGTTCCAGGACTTCAGCAGGGGCGGCCCCCATTCCGGATCGAAAACCCAGGCCACCCACCCGATATGCCTGCTTTCCAGGTACCGGGTGATATGGTCGCCATAATCGGCTACCCCGGCCGGATTGGCCGCTGAAGCCCCGAACCCGATTTCGGTGGCAATCACCGGCCAGGTATTCGCAGCGAACCCGAAATCTTCCTCCCATTTCGGCTCCCAGGGCGGCTCCCGTTTGTTGGGATAGGGATGGGTGACATAGCCGATATTGTCAGCCTGGATGGGGGCTTCCCGCAAAGGGGTGAGGTCATAGGCCCAGTCAAATCCGGCCACCAGGGGAATGGTCCCGGGATCATAGGCGCGGATCAAACTGATGATGTTCTCATTGATCTTTTTCCAGGCGTCCCAGCTCATGTTGCCCAATTGGCCCCGGTAGGAACTGGGTTCATTGAACAGCTCGAAGAAAGCCACCGTATGGTACCCGTTGAAATGGCGGGCCATGGTCCTCCAGAATTCATAAGTCTCCCGAAGGGTGGTGTTGTACATGGGATCCTGAAAAAGCTCCATTTCCAGGTTGCCGATTGAATGCCAGTCTATATCGATGTACATGCCCAGCTGGGAGCACCAGGCCGCTGCGGAGTCCAGCAGGGGGATATATCCCTCGGGGGTCCGCTGCCTCCATGCCACCGGATGCACCGGGATCCGAACCAGCCCGGCCCCCATCAGCTTCACCTGTTCAAACAGCTTTTTATTCCAATGGCCCTCCTGATCGATCTTGTCCGGATCTGCGATGGACACTCCCCTGAAAAGTAGGGTATCGCCCAGACTATCCACGAAACGGTTCCCGGCGACATGAACCAGGGGAAGGGTCCTTGAATAGGGATTGAATCGGGGCCTCCCGTAAAAATTTTCCTTCCACCAGGCAGGGTAGGGGCGGGCCGTACCGGCCTGCTGGGCGAGGCCCTGCAAGGCGAAAAAGGAAAGGGCCGCGGTCAAGCCAAATCGGAAAACGTTGCGTAAAGGCGGGATCATAAATGCCAGTTGAGAGAGAAATTCATGGAAGGAATGAATTTCCCGGGGGTCCACATAATTACGAATTTTTTCCATTTCCCGGCCCGAATGGCTCTTCACACGTTTTCTTTAATTTGCGGGATGTTCGATAAAGTGAGGGTCCGTTTTGCCCCGAGTCCTACCGGGGGCCTGCACCTGGGAGGGGTCAGGACCGCCCTGTACAATTATCTTTTCGCCCGCCATCACGGGGGAGATTTTATTCTCCGCATCGAGGACACCGATCAGGGAAGGTCCGTTCCGGGAGCAGAGGAGTATCTTCTGGAATGCCTGGGATGGTGCGGAATCCGCCCGGACGAAGGCCCCGGTATCGGAGGAGATTACGGCCCCTACCGGCAAAGCGAGCGCAAATCCCTCTATCGTCAATATGCCGATCAGCTGGTGCGTTCCGGCCGCGCCTATTATGCTTTCGACACCCCGGGGGAGCTGGATGCCATGCGGGAGGACCAGGTACGCAAGGGGGTCATTTCTCCCCAGTACAGCAGGGAGAACCGGGAACTCATGCGCAACTCCTTTTCCCTCCCTGAAAGGGAGGTCAGGGCTCTTTTGGCCGATGGCGTCCCCCATGTGATCCGCGTCGCCATGCCTGCGAATGAGGAAGTTTCCATCACCGACCTGATCCGGGGAGAGATCCGTTTTGAGACCGGCCTGGTGGACGACAAGGTGCTGCTTAAGGCCGACGGCATGCCTACCTATCACCTCGCCGTTGTGGTGGACGATTACCTCATGAAAATATCCCATGTGATGCGCGGAGAGGAATGGATTCCGAGCGCTCCCGTCCATGTCCTGCTGTGGAAATGGCTGGGATGGGAGCACCGGATGCCTGCCTGGGCCCATCTTCCCCTCATTCTCAAACCTGAAGGTACCGGCAAGCTCAGCAAAAGGGACGGAGATCAGCTGGGCTTTCCCGTCAACGCGATGAATTGGACCGACCCGGATACCCTCAGCTTTTCAAGGGGGTTTCGGGAAACCGGGTTCCTCCCTGAGGCTTTTGTTAACCTGTTGGCCCTGCTGGGCTGGAATGACGGGACGGAAAAGGAAATATTCACCCTGGAGGAGCTGGTGGAACATTTTAGCCTTGAACGGGTGCACAGGGCCGGAGCCCGGTTCGATTACAACAAAGCCAAATGGTTTAACCATGAATGGGTCAAACGGACCTCACCGGAGAACCTGTTGCCGCTGGTGAGCCGGATCTATGAGGAAAGGAAAATGCCCTCACCGGATCCCGGACTGCTGACCGGCGTCATCGCACTGACCCGGGAACGATGCCACCTCCTGGAGGACTTCTATGACCAGGGCAAATTCTTCTTCATCCCCCCGGATCATTGGGATTTTGAGGCCATAGCATCCCGGTGGACAGCTGAAAAAAAATCCTTTTTTGAGGGATTTGCAGGCAGGCTTCAGGAAATTCCTGACTGGGGAGCCCCCCAGGCTGAAGCCATTTTCCGCGAGTCTTGCGCAGGCGCAGGGATCAAGCCCGGGGAATTGCAGCTCCCCCTGCGCATCATGCTGGTGGGCGGGAAATTTGGCCCTCCCGTATTCCAGATCGCAGGATTGCTTGGCAGGGAGGAAACGGTCCGCAGAATCCGGACCGCAATCTCCAGTTTTCCCTGAGGATCAGAGGTCCCGTTCCACGATTTTTCCGGTCTTTTTATCCTTGAGGATCACCTTGTGGCGCAGATCATGGGTGGTTTCTTCCTTGATCAGGTAAAACTGATCGTCGTAATCGGGCAGCTTCATCTCCGGGCTCACCCCGGTTTTTCCCCTCCAGTCTTCCAGGTTTACGGGTTCCCATTTCCGGGACTGGGCAGACCGGTAGGCCGAATCCATGATGGAATTCACCACATAGCCGTCATAGAAGGTCTCCGCAGGCTCTTTATTTTGCTCCATGGACCGGAACATATCGGTGAACATATGGTTGTAGCCCAGGTCATTGATCTCATCCCCAACCGGGAAGAGCCAGCCGGTATTGGATTCTGTCTTTTCGGAAACGTATTCCGCCCCCTTTCCGGTGGTGAACATCTCGAATCCTGTTCTGAGGAAATTATTGATCCAGATTGTCCCTTCGGAGCCCATGACTTCGTCCCGCAGGTCCATGCCTCCCCTGAAGGTCCAGCTCACCTCGAACTGACCGATGGCACCACTTTCATATTGCACCAGTCCGATGGCATGGTCTTCGGCCTCAATGGGTTTCACCTGGGTTGCCGCCCAACACATGACCTCTTTGGGACGGATGTCCTTCCCGATGAAATTGCGGGCCAGCTCAATGCAATGGCAACCCAGGTCCAGGATGGCCCCTCCTCCAGCCTGCTCCTTGTCCCAGAACCAGTTGCTGTGGGGACCGGGATGGGTTTCCCGGGATTTGGCCCATAGGATCTTTCCAAGGGAACCTCCGCGGACGCTCCGGATGGCCTTGAGGAATTTTGGAGTGTAACAGAGGTCTTCCAGGTAGCCGTGGAAAATGCCAGCCTTTTCCACAGCTTCCAGCATTCTTTTGGCCTCCGCGCCGTTCCTTCCCAGGGGCTTGGTGCAAAGCACAGCCTTTCCTGCCCGGCAGCATTCCAGGACTGCGGCTTCATGCAGGTTATTGGGTAAGGAGACCACCACGACGTCGGCCTGCTTGTTTTGGATCGCCTCCTCCATGGAACAGGTCCAGTGGGACACCCCATAATCTCCGGCGAACTTTTGGGCGCTTTCTTTTTTCCTGGAATAAATGCTGACGATCTGGTCCTGGCTTCTCTGTCCGTGAAGGGAATCGGCATAGAACCTGCCGATAAATCCAGAACCCAGCATGGCGATTTTTTTTCCCATAGTATTGAATTGTTATGATGAATTCAAAGAATCACCCAGCAAGGGCGGGGACCGGGGTGACCACCGAACGCACATTTTCCCGGAACATCAGGATGAAGAACAGGAAAACCGCAGCCGAAATGGCCGCGGGGACCATCCAGATCGCCACCCAGTTATGCTGACCCGGTCCGGTGGAGAAATATTGCGCTACATAACCGGAAAGCAGGGTGCCGATCCACATGCCGATCCCATAGGTGGCCAGGGTGATCAGTCCCTGGGCCGAACTTTGGATCTTCAGGCCGGCCTTGAAATCCGTATAGATCTGGCCGGTAACGAAAAAGAAATCAAAACAGGCTCCGTGCAGGATGATCCCTGCGAAAAACATCCAGAGGCCCGCCTGGGCATTTCCGAATCCGAAGCAGAGGAACCGGAGCATCCAGGCTGCCATGCCCATGAGGATCATGTTTTTAACCCCGATCTTTCGGATCAAAAAGGGGATCGCAAGAATGAACAGGGCTTCAGAAAACTGGCCCAGGGTCATCGTAGCTGTTGCGTTTTTCATCCCGGATCCGACCAGGAAATCATTGGTCAGACTGTAATAGAAGGAAAGGGGGATGCAGATCAGGATGGAGGCGATGAAAAAGACGAGATAAGACCGCTCCTTAAGGAGCACCAGGGCGTCCATCCCAAGCAGTTTTCCAATGGTGACCGGTTCGGTGGAGGCCAGGGGAGGGGTGCGGGGTAACAGGAAGCTGAACAGTCCGAGGATCACAGAGGCAGCGGCTGCCATTTTGAAGGTGAAGGCAAGGTCTGCGGGGGCGATATGGAAAACCTTGTCGATCAGGATTCCCGTTACGATCCAGCCGATGGTTCCGAAAACCCGGACCCCCGGAAATTCCTTTCCGGGGTTTTCCATCTGGCGGAAGGCAACTGCGTTGGCCAGGGCAAGGGTCGGCGCGTAGACCAGGGAATAAAGGAGCATCACCCAGTAAAAATGATCCGGGTTCTTCACCCCAAGGATCAGCCAGAGCAGACAGGCCCCAACCAGGTGAAGAATACCCAGCAGCCGCTCTGCAGAAAAAAACCGGTCTGCGATCATTCCGATGAAAAGGGGAGAAAGGATTGTTGCAATGGACATGGCGCTGTAGGCCGCCCCGATCTGCAATCCGGTCGCATGGAGGGCATGGTCCAGGTAAGTGCTCATGGTGACATACCAGGCCCCCCAGATAAAGAATTCCAGGAACATCATGGCGGACAGCAGGGAGCGCGTGGAGAACTTCATGGGCAGGTTATTGGGAGATCCAAAATAGTATTTTTCCGGAGGTTTGGGGATTTTGCAGGATGAGGAGTCTCGCCTTCATGGGAGTATCTCCTTCCCCCGGGTGGCGCTCAGGTGGCATGGATTTGGGAATATGGATCTTTTTCGTATATTTATAATTCACAATTTCTCTCGCAAAAATCTGATTTATGATACATCAAACAAATGGCCTCGGAAGGATGCTCGGGCTGGCAATTGCCTGCCTGACGCTTTTCACCCTGAGCAGCTCCGCACAGACCACTCCAAAACCCACTGTCATGAAGGGCGAGGTTCTGGATATGGCCTGCTACATGTCTTCAGGGATGCACGGAGTTTCCCACAAGGAATGCGCCCAGAAATGCATCAATGGCGGATCCCCGATGGGGCTGCTGACTTCCTCCGGGAAAGTTTACCTGCTCGTTGAAAATCATGACAAGCCCTCGGCTTACGCCAGTGCCAAGGCCCATGCAGGGGACCAAATTCAGGTGACCGGAACCTATGCGGACAAAGGAGGGATTCAGGGATTGGTGGTGGACGATGTGAAATAATACTGAAATAATACTTCCCGGGAATATTTAAAGAAGGCTCCTTTAACCAGGAGCCTTCTTATTTATCAGAAGTGGATATCGAAAGTGGTTCCGACGTCAGGCTGGCTTTCCACCGTGATCCTTCCCCCCATGTTTTCGATCTGGTTGCGGATCAGGAATAGGCCCATGCCCCGGGCCTCCGGATGCTTGTGAAAAGTCTTGTAGAGCCCAAAAAGGTTCTTGCGGTGCTTTTCCAGGTTGATCCCGATGCCATTGTCGGTGCAGCGCATCCGGATAGTCCCTTCGGAGGGCCCGGTCCGGAATACAATTTCCGGCCTGCGGTCCGGGCTCCGGTATTTCAGGGCATTGGTGAGCAGGTTCAGCATGATGCTTTCCAGGTATGCCGCCGGGTATTCGATGGCCGGGCTTGCTGAAAAATCCGATGTGATCAAGGCTTCGCTGCGCAGGATATCGGCCTGGACGGAATCCTTCACTCTTTTGAATATCGGAGCGAAATAGAGGGTTTCCAAAGGGCCGTTGAGGTCCTGGGAAATCTTGACGATTTCGGTGAGATGCTCGATGGTCCTGGAAAGGGATTCCCCGATATTGCGGATCTTTTCGAAAAACATCGATTTTTCCTCCTCAGATCCTGAATCCATATACATGGAAGTGAGCATCTGCAGGTTCGCGGAATGGCTTCTCAGGTTATGGGAAACGATATGGGCGAAATTGCTGAGCTGGAGGTTTTTCCGGTTCAGGGTCAGGATGGTCTTTTCCTTTTCCGTCTCATGCTCCTTCCTCCGGGTAATATCCAGGGCCTGGGCGATGCCATACTGCGGTGCTCCATAGGCGTCCCGGACCACCGTGCAACGCAAAAGCACCCAGATGAAATGACCGTCTTTGTGGATATACCTTTTTTCCAGTTCGTACCGGTCGATCTCGTCCAAAAGCAGGCTCCGGGTCAGTTCGATGTTGCGGGGCAGGTCCTCCGGATGGGTGAAATCCCTGAAATTGCGGCCCAGGAGCTCTTCCGGTGACCTGCCCAGCATTTCGCAGAGCATCCGGTTCACCTTAAGCCAGTTGCCTTCCGGATCCAGGATGGAAATCCCGATGGGGGCATAATTAAATACCTGGGAAAACCTTTCCTCGCTTTCTTTCAGGGTAAGTTCGGCTTCTTTCTTGGCATGGATGTTAAATATGGTTCCAACCATGCGGATCGCCTGCCCATCCCGATCCCGAAGGGACTCCCCGAAAGTCTCAAACCAGAGGTAGGTGCCCGATTTATGACGAAGCCGGATATCCATCCGGTAGGGATTGAAGTTTCGGCGGTGTTCCCGCCCCATGGAGAGCAGGTTTTCCCGGTCCTCCGGATGAACCAGGAAGTTCACGAAAGTGTCATACCCCGATGGGAGTTCCTGGTCCCGGTAACCCAGCAAGTCGTATAGCTTGGGGGACCACCATTCGGTACCTTTTCGGATATCCCAGTCCCAGATTCCGGCATTGATCCCTTTCACGGTCAGGGCATATCGTTCTTCCTGAAGGCGCAACAGGTCGTTATCCACCTGTTCTGGAATGATCCAGAGAAACAGGATTGCGGTTATCGTCCCATCCGCTCCGGGAACCCAGGAGCTGATCCGGGCCTGGAACCACCGTTTGTCTCCCCCGATAAATGAAGGAAGTTTCCAGTCCAGTGATTTTTCTGATCCGGTGGACTGGCGGATATGGCTGGTAAGCATGCCTCCGAAGGGACCAGGAAAAGCTTCCTGGATGGATCTTCCGCAAAACCATTCGGAGGGATCTTTGACGAGGGAGGACTGGTTGACGCGGAAATTGAGGATGGTAGCCTGTTCATCGACCTCGGCAACCAGGTCGCCGCAGGCAGACAGAAGGGAATGAAGGCTCCAGGCTGTCCTGGCCCGGGAGGCCATGGTTTTAACATCAGGCATGGTTAGGGGGACCCCCGATTGGGGGGCGGCCGAAATTAGGGAAGGAAAGTTAATACAATTCGCCAAAATGTTTCCGGCGGCCGGGCCGGGTTGGGGGATTTAAACCAGATCCGGGACCCGTTGAGGTGCAACCCGAATTTACTGGGGATCAGGAAGCTATGGATTTTCCCAGGTTGGTTTTGTGGTAATAGGCGCAGACCTTTTTCAGGCCGCACTGGGGGCATTTGGGATTGCGGGCGGTACAGATGTACCTCCCGTGGAGGATCAGCCAGTGGTGGGCTATGGGGATGATCCCGGGTTTTAAATGAGACCTGAGCTGCTTTTCGGCCTGAAGTGGATTTTTGGCACCGCGGGTCAGCCCGATCCGGGCAGCGACCCGGAATACATGGGTATCCACGGCCAGGTTGGGTTGGCCGTATAATACAGAAGTGATCACATGAGCAGTTTTCCTCCCCACCCCGGGAAGCCGGATCAGGTCTTCAACCCGGGATGGAATCTCCCCTCCGAATTCATCCCGGACCATTTTTGCCATTGCTATCAGGTGGCGGGATTTACTGTTGGGATAGCTGATGGATTTCACCAGGGTATGGAGGTCTGAAAACCGCGCCCTGGCAAGGGAAGCGATATCCGGGTAGGCCTTGAATAGGGAGGGGGTGGTCAGGTTGACCCTTTTGTCTGTGCATTGGGCGGAAAGCATGACCGCCACCAGGAGTTCATAGGCATTTCCATAATTCAGCTCGGATTCGGCATCCGGAGCATTTTTCTGGAAATAGGCGATCACGAACTGGTATCGCTGGGCGATCGTCATGGGCAAATGAATCTGAACAGGTAATTCCTGGCTGCGTTCTGAAAAGAAAAGAGCCGGGTTACCGGTCGACGGGATGATCCTGGGCGATCCGGGATTCAATTTCACGAAGGGTTTCAGGCCTCGGGCTGTAACGGATCCGGATCAGCCGCTCAAGGATATCCCGGGCTGGACCTTCTTCGGATTCAGGAAGGGTAAGGTCCTGGAGGATCCCGTCAATTTTCTTCCCGGCGGAAGGGTCCTTTTCGGGTGCTGAGGTAAAAAAGGGGGTGTGGACGTGTGTAAAGGTGGCCATGCAGGTTAATTTTGAATGATTTATAAGGAATTACAGATAATTAACGCCAATCCGGTCCAGCTATTGTCAAATTAAGCGGGAATTCGGGGATTTTTCAGGAAAATTTAACGATCCCGGGGGTTGGTCCAGGGGCCCTGGACCGAACGGGTTGGAAGTCAGGGCAGCTTCCGGGCGAAAATATTCAGCTGGAGGTCCAGTTCCCCCCGGACCATCAATTCATCCGCCAGGGGATGCACCATCCGGTTCACATCCTGAACCTGGTACCGGAAGCCCAGGCTTTCCAGGAGCAGGAGGATTTTTCCCAGTTCCTGGGGTTTGCCATTCAGGGAATGATATTCAACGATTATCCCTTTTGCCCGGCCCAGGTCCGGCCCACAGGCTAAAAGAACTTTCCTTTCTGCTCCCTCGATATCCATTTTGATCAGGTCTATCCGGGGTGCTTGCCGGATGAGATCAGCCAGGGAGATGCTCGGAATGGAGGCTCCGTTTTCAGAACCAGCGATATGGCCCCCATCAGCTCCGTCCGGCTGAAATAACACTCCCGAGTTATCGGTCCAAACCGCTTTGGAAATGACTTCCACATCGGCAAAACCATTCCCCCGGAGATTGCGGGAAAGCAGTCCCGCGATCTGCGGGTCGGCCTCGATCGCCATGATCTTTGCCCCGGGGTATTGTCTTTTGAAATAAATGGATGCCATCCCGATATTGGCGCCGCAATCCAGGATGACCGGTTTTTCCTGGGCGGATGAAAACTTGTATTCCTCCCTGTAGAAGATTTCCTTGAACTGGTAAACAAAAGAAGCTCCATCCAGAATTTCAAGGTGGTAACCCATGAAACGGACCGGGAAGGGATGGGAAGATTTCTTCCGGTAATACCTGAAATATAGCCAGACCCATTCCCAATACCGGGGATTGGCTAATGCCTTTCCAGCCTCCTTCAGTTTTCCGGTGATCAATCCCATGGGAATTTCGGTCCGGACCCACCGGGCCCTTGCCTATGCGCCAAAGATAATACTTGGAATGAGACAGGGTGAGGGAGGAATCCCCTGAAAAACAGGAGTGAAAGGGGCAAGGAAATGCGAACTGGAAATTTCAGGGTTGAATCTTCGTGGAATCCTGCACCAGGAACAAATCCTCACCGTCCTTTTTCATCAGGTACTTTTCCCGGGCGAACTGCTCGAGTTTGGCGGGGCTGGACACCAGCTGGTTCCTTTCCTGGTTGGTCAGGGCGATCTGATGGATGTAGTATTGTTTCTTCTGGCGGAGTTCCTTCAGGTTGGATCTCAGATGCCATTGGGTGATCAGGTCATTGCGGTCAAAAAATCCCACCCAGACGGCGAAAACCAGGGTGACCAACAGGTATTTGTTTTTCAAAAGGAGGGTCAGCTTGCGGGCCATGCTTTGCAATGAATCCGCCACAAAGCTACCAAGTATTTGGATTTTCCCGCAGATGAATTTCAACTCAGCTCCTGCGGTACAGGTCAGCCGGAAATTTTCCGTCAGGCCCCAGGATCTCCGCGATGCGCAGCAGCTGGTTGTATTTGGCAATCCGGTCCGTGCGGGAGGCGGAACCGGTCTTGATCTGCCCGCAGTTCAGGGCCACCGCGAGGTCCGCGATCGTGGTGTCTTCCGTTTCACCGGACCGGTGGCTCATCACGGTGGTGTATCCGTGAGTCTGGGCGAGGGTGACCGCATCGATCGTCTCGGTCAGGGTGCCGATCTGGTTTACCTTGATCAGAATGCTGTTCGCAGCTCCTTCCGTGATCCCGCGTTCCAGCCTCTTCACATTGGTTACAAACAGGTCGTCACCGACCAGCTGGACCTTATTGCCCAATTGGGAAGTAAGGGATTTCCAACCTTCCCAGTCATCTTCGGCCATCCCATCCTCGAGGGAAACAATGGGGTACCTTGCGACCCAGTCTGCCCAGAACTGAATCATGGCTTCGCTGGAGAGAGCGGCTCCTCCGGATTTATGAAAATGGTATTTTCGGTCCGCGGAATCATACATTTCGCTGACCGCCGGGTCCAGGGCGATCGCAATCTGGGTTCCCGCCTTGAAGCCGGCAGACCCGATAGCATCCAGAACGGTTTCGATGGCCTCCTCGTTGCTCTGCATATTGGGCGCAAATCCCCCCTCGTCTCCGACGTTGGTGGAATAGCCCTTTTTTTTCAAAACCGATTTCAGGGTATGGAACACCTCCACCCCCCAGCGCAGGGCTTCCGCGAAATCCGGAGCTCCCAGCGGAACTACCATGAACTCCTGGAAATCGATTTTGTTGTCCGCGTGGGCTCCTCCATTCAGGATGTTCATCATGGGAAGGGGGAGGGTTCTCGCATTCACTCCCCCGATATAACGGAACAGGGGAAGTCCGGATTCCTGGGCAGCGGCTTTGGCCACAGCGAGGCTCACGGCCAGCAGGGCATTGGCTCCGAGTTTGGACTTGTTATCGGTATGGTCCAGGCCGATGAGCATCCGGTCGATTCCGGCCTGATCAGAAGATTCCATGCCGGTGATCTGCCCCTGGATCAATTCGTTCACGTTGCGCACGGCTTTCAGGACGCCTTTTCCCTGGTACACCGATTTGTCGTTGTCCCGAAGCTCCATGGCTTCGTGGACCCCTGTCGATGCCCCGGAGGGAACCGCCGCCCGGCCCAGGAAACCTTCCCGGGTCATTACGTCCACCTCCACGGTGGGATTGCCCCGGCTGTCCAGGATCTGACGGCCGCGGATTCCTGTGATGATGCTCATTGCTGTTTTGAAGATTTAGGGTGAATGATCGGGACCTGCAACATCGGTCAGCTCACGGAAGATCTCCTCAAGGCTGGCGGAACTGCTTTGCAAAGAAACGATGTTCAGGTTGTTCCTCAAAGCAAATTCCATGAGGCTTTTGCGAGCCTGGTCCGGCCCGGAAGTCCTGATCTCCCAGGTGGAGGGGCCCAGCTGATGCAGGGCGCCTTCCCCGTAAATCTCCCTGAGGTTCTCCTCCGGGGGAGGCTGGGAGAATTCCACAGTGAGCCGATGCTCCCTTCCCTTCACTTTCCGCAGGTCACCCACCGGACTGTCCGCGGCGATCCTCCCGGAACTGATGATGATCACCCGGTCGCATAGGGCTTCCACTTCCTGAAGGATATGGGTGGAGAGCAGCATGGTCTTG
Source organism: Chitinophagaceae bacterium (assembly GCA_025451655.1). GTDB lineage: Bacteria > Bacteroidota > Bacteroidia > Chitinophagales > Chitinophagaceae > JANWKA01. The sequence goes on from JANWKA010000082.1 coordinate 17,297, forward strand.
TCTTTTCCCAGCTCCCGGAGCAGGGACCGGATTTCCGTCAGCTGATTGGGGTCCAGGCCAGAGGTCGGTTCGTCGAGGATCAGCACCTCCGGATCATGAAGCAGGGCCTGGCTGATGCCCAGGCGCTGCCGGTACCCTTTGGAAAGGCTGCCGATTTTTTTATGCTGCTCCGGTCCCAGGCCAGTCATCCCGATCACTTCTTTGATCCGGCCCCTGGATTTTCTTCCAAGCCGGTGCATCGCCGCATGGAATCCGAGGTATTCCCGGACATACATTTCCGGATAAAGCGGGTTGGACTCTGGCAGGTATCCGATCCGCCGGTGGACTTCCAGAGGATTTTCATGTACGTCAAAACCTGCCACCGTGGCCCTGCCCGAATCGGGGTTCAGGCAGCCGGTCAGGATCTTCATGGTGGTGGATTTTCCGGCCCCGTTGGGCCCCAGGAATCCTGCAATCTGGCCTCCTTCCACGGTAAATGAAATATCCTCAACCGCCCTGGCGGGTCCATAATGTTTGGTGAGATGCTCGGCAAG
>JANWKA010000083.1 GCA_025451655.1 Chitinophagaceae bacterium
CACCGCTATTACAGGGCTGCGTTGCTCCTCAGGGAGCTCCGGCCGGTGAAGACCAAATGGGAAATCGGGGTGATCTCCAGGGCGATCGACATCACCGGATCGGCCTTCATGAGGCTGCTCGGTTATATCCGGCCCGGGGTGAAGGAATACGGGATCGAGGCGGAGATTGTTCATGAATTCCTCAGCCAGGGAGGAAACGGAGAAGCCTATCCCTCCATCCTGGCCAGCGGGGACCGGGCCCGGACCCTGCACTATATTGCCAATTCAGGGGAATGCCGGGATGGAGAACTGGTCCTGATGGATTTCGGAGCGCAGTATGGAATTTACAATGCTGACCTGACCCGGACTGTGCCGGTCAATGGCAAATTCACCAAAAGGCAACGGGAGGTGTACCAGGCCTGCCTGCACCTGCACCGTTTCGCGGCTTCGGTCCTGAAGCCGGGGCCCACCGTGAATGATTACGAAACCCTGGTTTACAGGGAAGCGGAAAAGACTTTCATCAGGATCGGTCTGATCACCAAATCCGAGGTCAAAAACCAGGACCCGGAACATCCGGCCTTCAAGCGATACCTTTATCACGGTATCTCCCATCACCTGGGGATTGACGTGCATGACCTCGGCTCCAAAAGGAAGCCGATCCGGGAAGGAATGGTTTTCACCATCGAGCCGGGGATTTATATTGAGGAGGAAGGAATGGGAGTCCGGATCGAAAATAATTTCCAGGTCACCTCCCGGGGCAACCTGGATCTGATGAAAAAAATACCCATTGAAGCAGACGATATCGAGCGCCTGATGAAGACTTCCAAGTCCAAACCGTCATGAAGCAGCTTCCCAACCTGCTTACCCTGGGAAATCTCTGTTGCGGCTGCATCGCCCTGGTCTGTATTCTTCAGGCCCCGGATTTTACCACCTTGTACAATGGCCAGAATTATATTGTCACTGCCCCGGAACCGCTGGCCTGGGGCGGATTCTGGATTCTGGTTGCCGCGGTCTTCGATTTTCTGGACGGTTTGGCTGCCCGTTTCCTGAAAGCCCATAGCCCCATGGGCAGGGACCTGGATTCCCTTGCTGACCTGGTCAGTTTCGGAGTCGCCCCCGGAATGATCCTGTACCAGATGCTGAAGATTTCCCTGATCAGCCAGTCGGGGGCGATCAACAGCAGCGTGGCCGGCCTGTTTCCGGCACTGCTGGTACCCTGCTGCTGCGCTTTCCGGCTCGCCCGCTTCAACCAGGGCGGAGCGGGGAAGGATTATTTTTCCGGTATTCCCGCACCCGCTGCCGGGTTGCTGATTGCTTCCCTTCCATTCATCCTGCTTCGGGACAACTTCCATCTCTCCCAGGTCCTGGGAAATTGCTGGATCCTTTATGCCATCATCGCGGTGGATTGCTTTTTCATGGTCTCCAGGCTGCCCCTGCTGAGCCTGAAGTTCACCAGTTTCAGCTGGAGCCCAAACCGGGGAAGATATCTCCTGGTCTGCGGCACGATCGCCGCGATCCTGGCCCTTGGATTTGTCGCAGCACCGGCCGTTTATATCTTTTACATTATCCTATCTTTGATCTTCAAACCCTTGAGATCATGATGTTTACGGCCCGGATCAACGTCATGCCCCTCAGGGAACTGCTGGACCCCCAGGGAAAAGCGGTGGCGGGCGCCCTGGAAAGGCTCGGCATTGGCCAGGTCCGGGAAGTTCGGATCGGAAAGCATATGATCCTGAAGATCGAGGCTTCCGGACCCCAGGAAGCCCGTCAGATCGCGGAGGTGGCATGCACCCGGCTCCTGGCCAATCCGGTGATGGAATATTTTGAAATTGCATTGGACTGACCGTCCTGCCTTTTAAGATCCAGCCATGAAATTGTTCCTGGTCCCCTCCCCCCTGGGAAACCTCCAGGATATCACCCTCAGGGCGATCTCCACCCTGAAAGACTGCGATCTGATCCTGGCCGAAGACACCCGCAGTTCCGGAGTCCTGCTGCGTCATTTCGGGATCAGCAAACCCCTTACTCCTTACCACAGCCATAATGAACACCGGGTCACCCCCCACCTGGTCAGCCAGCTCCTTGGGGGCATCCGCATGGCCCTGCTGACAGACGCGGGCACACCGGGCCTTTCCGATCCGGGTTTTTTGCTGGTCCGGTCCTGTATCCAGGCAGGCGTCCCGGTGGAATGCCTGCCTGGTCCTTCCGCCTTCCTGCCCGCCCTTGCGGCAAGCGGAATTCCGATGAACCGTTTTTGCTTCGAGGGGTTTCTGCCCCTCAAAAAGGGAAGGAACACCTTGCTGGGTCAACTGGCGGGGGAATGCCGCACCCTGGTTTTTTACGAATCGCCGGTCCGGCTCCTTTCCACCCTCCGGGATTTTGAAAAATGCTTCGGGCCGGACCGGACCTGCTCCGTGGCCCGGGAACTGACCAAGATCCATGAAGAACATGTGCGGGGTACCCTCCGGGAGGTTATCGACCATTTCAACCAGACCGGAGTGAAAGGGGAATGCGTCATCATCGTTGCGGGGAATCCGGGATGATCCGGCTGTTTGCACAATATTTGCACTGCATTATGCATTTTAAACCGAAAAACAATCCATGAAAAAATCAATCCTCCTGCTCCTGACCCTGATGGTCTTTTCAGCATTCATTTCCCGGGAGGCCACCTCCCAGATCCGCCAGATCCCCGAACTGGTCCGGCAATCTTTTGAATCCAAATATCCCTCTGCCACCAATGTCATCTATACGGACAAGCTGATCGAAGTGGATGTCAGTTTTACCGACAGCGGATACCAGTGCAAGGCCCGGTATACCCGGAAGGGAGCCTGGGAAAATACAGACCGCGGGATCCGGTTATCCCAGTTGCCCCGGGAGGTGAAGGATGGGTTTGACAAGAGCAAATATGCTTCCGGATGGACCGTAGACCAGGTTTATGAAGTGGATATCCCCGATAATCTGATGGAATACGAGCTCGTGGTCGAAAAAAATACCATCGAGCATAAAAATCTGTATTTCAGTGTTCAGGGAAGGTTGTTGAGTGATAACCTGAGCCTGTAGCGGATTTGGGTCAAAGGGATGGCATAAATTTTTATATTAAATTCTATCTTTATTTACCAAAATTGTAATATTGCTCTCCCCCGCTTCCCCTCCGAGGCCGGTGGCGGTGGCCCGGGAAAATGGCATGAAGATTGAAACTACCCCATGCGGCAGTTGGTAATCAGCCTGCATCCGCAATTTCGTTTCCATGGCCGACCTTATGAATTTCAAATCAGACGAGCAACTCCTGCTGTTGGGCTTCATGTTCCTGCTTCAGAACGGAACTTTGCCCAAATGGCTTCCCCAATATAGTGAAGCGGATTTTGAAGAAAAGGTCGAAAAGGCCTTTGTGTCCCAGGCTTCCTATTACCGCAAACATTTCGCCGACCGGATCAGCTCCCATCCCAGGGCCCTGGACCGGTGGGCCAGCCGGTTTAGCGATGAATTCCGGATGCGGGTCCTTACCGGTCTGGATCATGCGACCGGAAGGGGAATCCTGGTCTTCAAGGCCATCCTGGAAAACAAACTGCGGATCTTCCTGGCCCCGGATCATCTCAAGCACCAGTTTGACCTGTTGTTCTGGAAAACCGTCCTGCCTCATTTTTCCCGCTCCGAATTCCGGGACAAGAACAGTTTCTTCAGCAGGCTGGAACAGGATATCGAATCCGCCTGGTGGAAGCAATGCGGTCCCCTCCGCGAAGCATCCTATGCCAAAAGATTGCAAATGCTCCAGGGACTTACGGAGACCCATTCGGTCTGTTGAATGCCCATTCCGTTTTTTTCCCGATATCCTTCCCGCTGCCCCGCATTATACATTCTCCGGTTGCCCGTTCGTTTTCCCGGTACCCTGGTCCCGGGGAAAGTTCAGGAAAGGATGATATAACTTAGTCCGGAAATTCAACCTCCTTTCCCCATGTCGTACCGATCCAGGTGGCTACCTGCCTTTTTTTCCTGTTTCAGCATGGTCCCGGCATCCGGGCAGAACGGGTACTGGCAGCAACGGGTGAAATACACCATGCATGTCAACCTGAACGTCCGGGACAACAGGCTGACCGGAACCCAGCATATCGATTACTGGAATAACTCCCCGGATACGCTGCACAAAATGTTCTTCCACCTGTACTGGAATGCGTTCCAGCCAGGGAGCATGATGGACATGCGCAGCAGGACGGCCGGAAACACGATCCTTTTCATCTCCCCAAAAGGGGATACCATCCGGGACTGGGATGAACGGGTCCGGGACCGGATTGCGCATCTTAATGCGGACCAGATCGGTTACGACAGCGTGACGAGCCTGAAGGTGAATGGCCGCAGCCAGGCTTTCCGTATCGAGGAGACCATAATGGAGGCAGACCTGGACCGGCCGATCCCGCCCCACAGCCTCACCCGCCTGGACCTCCGTTTCAAGGATCAGGTCAATATCCAGATCCGCCGCAGCGGGAGGGATAATGCCGAGGGAGTCCGGTATTCCATGAGCCAGTGGTATCCCAAAATCAGCGAATATGACCGGAAGGGTTGGCATCCGACACCCTATGTGGCCCGCGAATTTTACGGGGTCTGGGGAGATTATGACGTATACCTCACCCTGGACCGGGATTACCTGGTGGGCGCCACCGGGTATCTTCAGAACCCTTCCGGGATCGGCTATGGATATGGTCCACCAGGGACCGTCGTGCACCGTCCCGGGGGAAGCACGCTCACCTGGCATTTCTACGCACCGGATGTCCATGATTTTGTCTGGGCGGCGGATCCGGATTATCGCCATATCAGCAGGAGGGCCGGCAATGCCGCCCACACCCTGATCCAGGTGATCTATAAGGAAAATCCCGCAATGGACACGAGCTGGAAAACCTTACTGGTCGCAGCAGGGAGGGTACTGCCCTACATGGAATACCAGTTCGGGCCTTATCCTTTCCATCAATATTCCTTCATCCAGGGCGGGGACGGGGGAATGGAATATCCCATGGCCACCCTGGTCAAAGGCCCGGGTCTGGGAGATGCCTTTCATGAGTGGATGCACAGCTGGTACCAGATGATGCTGGGCACCAATGAATCCATGGTTCCCTGGATGGACGAGGGATTCACCACCTATGCCGAAGGAAAAATCTCTTTCTATTATTTCCACCGTTTTGCCGATTCCATTTTCCCCCATGATCCGGATGGGAAAAAAAGGACCCTGGACCGCCTGGACCATAATCTGCCTCTCGGGGAAGGAAATGCCTACAGGGGCTATTTCAGCCTGGTTCAAAGTGGAATCGCCGAACCGATGACCACGCATGCCGATCATTACCAGACCAATTTTGCCTATGAGGAAAATGCCTATTCCAAGGGGGCCGTATTCCTGGAGCAGCTGGGCTATATCGTGGGGGATTCCGTCCTGCACCGCGTCCTGCTGGAATATTACCGGGAGTGGGCATTCAGGCATCCCTATGCGGACGATTTCATCCGGGTGGCGACCAGGGTGAGCGGGATCCAGCTGGACTGGTACCAGGAATACTGGATCAGCACCCTCAAGACCATTGATTATGGCATCGATACCCTTTTGCCGGAGGGGGACAGTACCCTCATTTGCCTGGGAAACTATAGCCAGATGCCCATGCCCCTGGACCTGGTGATCACGCTCCGGGGAGGCCAAAAGCGGATGGCCTATGTGCCGATGGACCTCATGTACGGGATCAAGCCGGCGGAGGATGCCGGCATGCCCCGGACGGTTTATCCGGCCTGGCCCTGGACCAACCCGAAGGATACCATTGCCTTGCCGCTTCCCATCGGGGCCATCCAGTCGGTGGAGATCGACCCGAGTCGCAGGATGGCTGACGTGAACCGTTCCAATAACCTGTTCCAGACTGGCTCCCGTTAGAATTCCGAAGCCGTGCCGGGCCAATTTATTACCTTTACACCGTGTTTTTTTAACCTTTAAAATCAAAAACCATGTCCAAAGGATGGATCGCGGTGATCGTCATTGTATTAATCCTGCTGATCGGCGGATGTTCCATAAAGAACAGCTATAATAATATGGTTCAGATGAACCAGAACGTCAAATCCGCCTGGAGCCAGGTGGAGAACCAGTATCAGCGGCGCTCGGACCTCATCCCCAATCTCGTGGCCACGGTGAAAGGGGCTGCGAATTTCGAAACCCAGACCCTCACCCAGGTGATCCAGGCCAGGGCATCGGCCTCCCAGATTCATGTGGACGCGAATGATCTGAGCCCTCAGAAAATTCAGCAATTTCAGGCAGCCCAGGGACAATTAAGCATGGCTTTGGGAAGGCTCATGGTGGTATCAGAGCGCTATCCGGATCTTAAGGCCAACCAGAATTTCAGGGACCTCCAGGCCCAGCTGGAAGGGACCGAGAACCGGATCACCATCGCCAGGCAGGATTTCAATAATGCGGTCCAGGAGTATGATACCAAAGTGAAAACTTTCCCTGCCGTACTTTGGTCCGGCATGTTCGGATTCAGCGAGAAAGGCTATTTTCAGGCAGTTCAGGGAGCGCAGAATGCGCCCCAGGTGAAATTCTAATCCGAACCTCCAGCATGGCAATTTTCCGGAAGCAAGTTTTTTTTACTGAAAAGCAACAGCGCGAGATCGTGGAAGCGATCCGTGCCGCGGAACGGCTTACTTCAGGGGAAGTCCGGCTCTATGTTGAGCATCGATGCCGGTTCATGGATCCCTTGCACCGGGCCCATGAAGTATTTACAAAGCTCGAGCTCCACAAGCGGATGCACCGCAACGCCGTCCTGGTCTATGTGGCCCTGAAGGACCGGCAGTATGCCATCCTGGGGGACGAGGGGATTCATACCAGGGTGGGCGATACTTTCTGGAAGACCCAGGCGGAACACCTGAAAAACCATTTCCGGCAGGGGATGATCACTGAAGGGATTGTCCACTGCATCCTGGAAATCGGTAAAGCACTTCAGGCCTATTTCCCCCATACCGGCGAACAGGGTAACAATCAGGATGAGGAAATTTTTTATGGAAAATAGGCAGCGGTTTCGGATGATACGAAGGATGGGGTTCTGGTTTGCAGGATGTTTGATTCTTCCCTTATTCACCCTGGGGCAAACGATTCCGGCCAGGCCCAACCCGCCCCGGCTGGTGAATGATTTTGCGAATGTCCTGATGCCTTCCCAGGGGGATGCCCTGGAGCGGAAGCTGGATGCGTATAATGACAGTACCTCCACCCAGATCGCCGTGGTCCTGGTGCCCACTGTCGGGGATTATGACATGGTCGATTATGCCGTCAAGCTGGGCA
>JANWKA010000084.1 GCA_025451655.1 Chitinophagaceae bacterium
ATCTGGTCGGACCCGGTGAGTCCCTGGTGAGCTCCACCTATTCCCTGCAGTTGCCGCCTGGGCAGCGTTTCCATTATAAGGGCAGGGGGATTGCCCTGCGCCCGGCCATCACCATGTCCGGACTGGATTCCGTATTCACCTGGTCCGCCAGGGGGATCGGAGCCGTCCGGGAGGAATCCCAAAGCATGGCCCCGGATTACAACCTCCCGGAACTGCTCCTGGCCCCGGACCAGTTTGATTATGGAGATCATCCCGGCAGGATGGACAGCTGGAATGCATACGGGTCCTGGGCCTATGGCCTGTTCACCCAAAATGAAAATGCACTGCCCGGTGGACGGCGCTCCCAGATCCTGGACCTGGTGGCCCGGGACAGCACCACGGCTCAAAAGGTGGGGACCCTTTACCGCTATTTGCAGGCAAACATGCGTTATGTCAGCATTCAGCTCGGAATCGGGGGATTCAAACCCTTCCCGGCAAGCTTCGTGGATGAAAAGAAATACGGGGACTGCAAGGCCCTGTCCAACTACATGCGGGAACTCCTGTCCATAGCGGGAATCCCCTCCTTCATTGCCCTGATCAACGCGGGAGAAAATCAGCCTTCCGTCGATCCGGAATTTCCGGAGCAGGTTTTCAACCATGCCATCCTTTGTGTACCGCTGGGCCGGGATTCAATTTGGCTGGACTGCACCAATCATGTGGGAAAGGCTGGAGTCCTGGGTTCATTCACCGAAAACCGTTATGCCCTGCTGCTGACCCCCGAGGGAGGAAAATTGGTTCGCACTCCATCCAGCCGCTGCTCGGAAAACCAGTTGCACACCCTCAACCTGGTTTCCCTGGACCCCGACGGAAGCGGAAAATCCGAAACCCGGGTCCAGGCCACCGGGGACTTCAGCCCGGCCCTGATCTATCTGCTCCAGGACGATGAAAAGGATAACCAGGTCCATTTCATTACCAGCCAGCTGAAATACCGAAAACCCGATGATTTTACCCTGGATACCGCTTTGAACCAGGAGGGGGATATCCAGCTCCGGTTTTCCCTTGGATTCCAGACCCTGCCGGATCTTGCTGCAGGATCCGAACTGTTCCTGTTGGCCCATCTGCACGGAACCCTCCCCGATTGGCCGGCACCGGATACGGCTCGCACCCAGGATTACTTCCTCCATTTCCCGTTTGAAAATTCAGACACCACGATTTACCACCTTCCGGAAGGGTATGCTGTGGCCCGGCTGCCCGCAACGCAGCATTTCATTTTTCCCTGCGGAAATTTCACCAGCTCTTACCGGTATGATCCCCAAAAACATGAAGTGACCTCCACCGAATCCCTGGTCATTACCCAGAACCGGATCCCTGCCAGGCAATACGGCATGTTCACCCGGTTCATGGACCAGGTGGAGAAGGACTTCCGGCAAAGGATCGAGGTGACCTCCCCCCAATAGGCCCTATCGCAGGATCAGCAGTTTCCGCACTTCCTTTGCTCCCCTGGAATTGACCAGCCGCATGAAATAGTACCCGTTTGGGAGGCCCGGAGGGAGCGAGATCCGGATCGCCGGGCCCTGCTGCTCCCTGGTTCCTGGCTGTTCCAGGACCAACCTTCCGGATCCATCCAGAAGTTCCACCTGAATCCCGGCATCCCCGGCAGTGAAGGCCGAATCACTGAAAAATACCTGGTAAGAGGCCGGATTGGGATAGACCTTTCCTCCGGCGCCCGGGGCAGTGGAAAAATCCAGCTTCTGGATGGAAACCGAATCGACAAGGGCATTCCCCGGGAGGTTTATATTGTGGGAAGCAAATGCAATTCCCGCATCGGTCCGCGCGGTCATGGCTATGGCCACCGAATCCACCGCAGTCCAAACCGATCCGTCCCCGGAAACATATCCTGAAAATTCATTCCCGTCCCGGATCAGCCTCACCCAATAGGGGTAAAACAAATTCGGAAGATCCGAACTGCTGCTCGATCCCTGGTCACTGATCCGGTCCTGGAAGGCCAATCCATTTCCGGCCGTAAGGCACATCAGGACCTGAGGGGATCCCGCATCCAGGCTCTGGCGGATCATGACCCCGCATTTGGCCCAGGGATCGGTGTAATCCAGGTATTCCACCCTGGCCGTGATCATCATCTGGCTGGTGTCCATTCCCTGGTACACGTAATGAAAGTCATCCAGATTGTTCCAGATATCGGCGCCAGAGGCCTTCAGGGTGAACAATCCCTGGTTGTCGCAAACGCCGCCCGGAAAAGTCACCGAACCGATATCGGTGCTTTTCCAGGGAGCAGGAAGGGAATCCGGGCAACCCCCGGATGCGGGGGGGTTCAGGCCATACACATCCAACTGGTTGGAAAATGTGGCCAGATAGACCTTCCCGTTGGCGACCACAGGGCTCACGAACTTGGCGAAATTGCCCACCCGGTCCCGGTCCGGGTCCTGGTTGCTGTCCCAAAGCTTGTGGGTAACATCAGTTGCGTCATAAGCCTGAAGCACTCCGGGAACCACCAGGTAATTGGCATCTCCGGAATAGGGATGGGAGGCCCAGAGGATCCCGGTGCCTGCCCGGGATCCCAGGGAACTGACCCCAAGCATGGCCCCCGGCTCCCCATAGGGCAGCCCCTCGGTTCCGATCACCACGTTTCCCAGGTCAAATTTTCCGCTTTCCCGGAGAAATGGATATTGCTTTAACAGGCCGTCTTCGGCCCAGGCATACACCCATTCCCTTCCCCGGCTGTCCCGGAAATACACCGGGGAACCATGGATATGGCGGTCCGCGTCCGGGCTTTCTGCGTTCACATCGAGGATCTGCACAGCTCCCGAATCCTCGCTGCTGATGCCGCCCATATGGTCCACATTGACCAGGTACAGGAAACTTTGCTTGCTTCCCGAAAGGGAGAGGCGGGTTCCCGGGATCAGCAGGACCCCGTCGCAACCGTAATCCAGGTCATTGCTGTCCAGGCTGGCAAAATCATCCGGGGTGAAAAAGTCCTTTACGCCCAGCCGGCCGCCATCCAGGGACATTTTGAGGAGGGCTTCGCTCCGGTCCCCGGGGACAGCCGGGTCCCCGGGTATTCCTTCCGATCCGTTTCCCGTGGTCAGGTAGATATAACCGCTGTCATCCACCGCAGGTGCCTGGCCGCTCATCCAGATCCCCCCCATATATCCATTGGGCGTGACATTGTAAACATACTCCTGTTGCAGGGTTGCGGCATCGTATCCCATCACCCAGCCATGGTAATTCCCCCAATCGCAATGGGATGCCCAGCAGATGAAAACCACGCCCCGGCAGAGCAGCAATCCGGGCCGCTGATTCTCCAGTTGAGGATCAAAGGAGATAATTCCGTTTACACTGCCATTGCCCTGGCCCGGTACTTCAGCCTGGATCAGGACCGGGCTCCCGGGTTTTTCGCTCCCCGTACGGTAATCCAGGGCATGCAGGTATTGCACAAACCCGGTTCCGTTCAGGCCTACGCTGCGGGCCACCACATAGAGCAGGTGATGGGCCGTATCCAGGGCAGGAGTGCCTACAATGCCGATCTTCCCCGTAAAATCATGGTAAGCCCCGCCTCCTCCGCAGGCTCCCGTCATATCGGAATTTCGGGGAGCCCTCAGACCGGGAGCGGTCAGGTTGACCTTCCAGTAAGGGGAATCCAGGGCGGGATCATCCGCGTCAAAGGCATAGACACTGTTATTGACCGTAGCTACCAGGACGATATTGTGGAAACCTCCTTCGAGGGAAACGCTGGAAACGACCAGGGGCTGGGCATAAATCTGATCGTCCACCGCCCGGGTGAATAATTTGCCAAATCCGTTTACCCGGACGTTGGAGTCATCCAGGATGGACTCCGAGGAGTCCCATCCTGTTCTTCCCAGGTCGTTATGCTGCATGAGGATATCCGCCTGCCCGAAACAGGAACAGGAAATTGAAAGCCCGAAGAGCAGCTCCAGCAGGGCTGCACAGGCCCGGAAAAAAGGGAGTCTTCTCAAGAGGACCGGTATGGATCAGGAAGGGTCCAAATATACGATTTCCGCATCCCCCTTCGGTGCGGGGTTCCGGGTTTCATGGAGGATAGGACTTTTCCCGGTTCAATTTAAATATATAAAAAACAAAGTTATACAAATTATATAAATAATAAATATAATATTCTGGCATTATTTTGGCTTGGGGTGGGGTGATTCGTTTATCCAGTCATTTAAAAACCACCATCCATGAAAACACTGAAATCCTTGCTGCTGGTCCTGGTGTCCCTGTTCCTGGTACCCTGCGCTTTTGGCCAGGTCCGCCTGGGGGCATCCACCACCACCAACGCTACGGCCAAGACCAATACGGCAGCCCTCAACAATGCCGTAAACAGTACCACCCGGACCACCGTCCACAAGACCCACCGCACGGCAACCACCGCCGCAAATAAGGCCAAGGCTGACGAGAATGCCTCCAAAAAGGAAGCTGAAAAGGCCAATGCAAACACTTCGGCCAATGCTTCCGTTGATGCTTCGGTCAGTGGCCAATCCCAGAACCAGGCTTCCACAGGGAGCAATTCCCAGGGAAAAACCACGACCCGGCACCGGCATAGCACCAAAGTGACCAATTCATCCAACACCAAGGCCTCCACGGATGCATCGGTGAAATCCCATTAACAGGTTCAGGATCCGGCCAGCTGTCTCAGGCTGGCCGGAATTATTTTGTTAAACCTCGGATCCCATGCGTCTACTTGATACGCGAAGGATTGCCTTGTTCCTTCCCCTGCTGCTTCTGGATGGCTATTTCCAGGCCGGAGCCCAGAACCTTTCAGGGCCGGTGACCGGCAGGAGCGACAGCTCCTCGGTCGCCGGGGGATCTTTCAAGGTGGGGCTCAATTATAATACGGGCCTGAATTATTTTGGAAGGACCGACAGCCTGCACAGCCAGGGTTTCTACCCTTCCCTGGAATGGGATATCAAGGGAGGACTTTTTCTCAGTTCCGATTTCATCCTGGTGAACAACAGCCAGGCCACCCTGCAATACGCAGGTACCATTCTGGAAGGAGGCTATAAATACACCAGCCCGGACACTCATTTTGCGGCTTCCGTTTTCGGAGCCAAATTTTTCTATACGCAACAGTCCACCCTGGTCCAGTCCGCCCTGAAGGGCCAGGTGGGTGTCACCATCAGCTTCCTCAATGAGGTCCTGGATGTCAACCTGGGTGGGGACGCCAATTTCAGCAACGAAACGGACGCTGAGGTTTCCCTGGGGGTGGACCATATCATCCGGGTCCCCAACCTGTTTGGCAACGCAGTTCTGGTCCTGGATCCCTCCCTGGACAGTTATGGGGGGACTCAAAATTATTCCACCTCCTATTTTCAAAAAATCAATTTGCTCGTACTCCCGATCGGGCAGCAGGCATTTTCGACCCAGACCCATTCCTTTGACCTGCTCGCCTGGCAGGCTTCCCTGCCCGTGGTGCTTGCGGTGGGTTCCTTCGATTTCATCCTGGACCC
>JANWKA010000085.1 GCA_025451655.1 Chitinophagaceae bacterium
ATCATGTCCTATTACAGCCGGGACGGAAAAGTGAATGCGAAGCTGACGGCACCGCTTTTATACCGGTACCTGAACCAGCAACCCTATGTGGTCCTGAACAAGGGCCTGCGGGTGGAGTTCTTCAATGACAGCCTTCAGGTGACCAGTGTGCTGACGGCAAAGAAAGGGGACTATTTTTCCACCACCAGCAAAATGGAAGTAAGCGACAGCGTCATCGTGGTCAATAACAAGGGAGAAAGGCTGGAGTGCCAGGAACTGGAATGGGATGCCGGCAAACAGCAGTTTTACACCGACCAGCCTGTTAAAATCATCACCGCCACCGAAACGATCTTTGGAGACGGTCTCAGGGCCAACCAGGATTTCACCTGGCACGAAATCATCCATCCCCATAACAGCCTGATCCGGGTGCGTTCCGGAACCCTTCCCTGAAAGGGAAGTTCCAGAAACACAGAAACCCAGCCTCCTCTATGGACTGGGTTTCTATGCTTTAACCTATTTTTTAACCTAAAATCAGATATTTAAACGCAACTTATGTGCCAAATCTTTCAGGTTCCCCTGGATTTTTTTTGGATTATTTTTAAAACCCTTTATAATTAATCTTTTTTAAAAAAAATATATTTATAATATGAAATCTCTGGGGAAACTCTACGGCAAATTTTAGCCGGAATCCCGGACATTTCATACCCATTTCTTTTCATCTTCCTCTTTCTGTTTCAGAACCCGGCGGGAAATATAGATGCTGATTTCATAAAGCAGGTACAGGGGAACTGATACCACGATCTGGCTGGTCACATCCGGGGGGGCGATGAAGGCAGCGATCCCCACAATGACCAGGATGGCCTGCTTGCGGTAGGTCCGCAGGAACTGGGGGGTGAGAATGCCCACCTTGGTCAGGAAATACACGAGAATCGGCAGTTCAAAAACACAACCGAGGCCCACCACGAGCTGAATCACCAGGTCCAGGTAGCTCTGGATGGTGAATATGTTCTCGAATTGGGATGAAATATGGTAATTGGAGAAAAAGGCCATGGCATAGGGCGCGATGCAGAAATAGGCAAAGAAGACTCCGAGGAAGAATTGCAGGGAAGACCAGAATACCACCCCCCGGGTGTATTTGGCTTCAGTCGGCTTCAGGGCCGGTTTGACGAACCTCCAGAATTCCCAGAAGATCAGGGGCACCGATATGATCATCCCCAGGATCAGCGAGGAGGTGAGGGCCAGCATGAATTGTCCGGAGACCTCGAGGTTCTGAAATTTGATGTTCATATGGGCAGCGCAGAGTTTGCTGCCCAGGTTCAGCCAGTGGTCCAGCCGGCACAGGATCCGGAAGGTGATGAAATTGCTCCGGGTTGGTCCCAGGATGACTTTGCTGTAAATGGGGGTGATGAATATGAAAATCAGGATGCTGGCCGCCACAACTGCGATGAGGGATCGGATGATATGCCAGCGAAGCTCCTCAAGATGGTCGAAAAAGGACATTTCTGCCTTTTCGGGATTGTTCTTGAAGAGCCTTTTGAACATGGAGAATCCCCTGAGCGGGGAGGCGCAAATTACGGATTAACAGGGGAATTCCCCCGGACCCGCGTCAGTCTGTGCCCAGGATCCGGTACAGCTCGTCCAGGTTCGGGGTGAGGATGATGTCGGTGCGCCGGTTGAGGGCCCTGCCTGCCGGATCCTCATTGGGGGCCACCGGATCGAATTCGCTGCGTCCGGAAGCGGTGATCCGGTTGGCCTGCACGTCGAAGCCGGTCAGGATGCGCACGATCGATGTGGCCCGCAGCACACTGAGGTCCCAATTATCCTTGAGGTATCCGGTTCCCTTGAGGGGAACATTATCCGTATTGCCCTCGATCATGATATTGATGGTGGAGTCCTTCTGCAGTACCCCGGCAAGCTTGCGAAGCGCATCCACCCCTTTGGGATCGACCGCGGTGCTCCCGGTTTTGAACAACAGTTTCTCGGCGAGGGAGACATAAATCTTCCCGTTCTTGTTCGTAACGGTCAGATCGCTCTTGTCAAATCCCATCAGGGCATTCTGAATCCTGGATTTCAGGGCGTTCACCGCAGAATCCTTGCGCGCGAGCAGGTCCTGCAGGTTCTGCAGCTCGTTGCTCAGCCTGGACTGGTTGGTTGCCGAAGCTTTATTCTGGTTCACTGCCTGGTCATAGAGGTCATTGAGATGATGGTTCAGGTCCTGGGCCTGGCGGAACTGCGCGGCGAGCCCGGAAGTATCTCCCTGGAGATCCGTCACTTCCCCGTTCATCCGGGTAAGCAGGCTTTCCAGGGAATCCCTGGTGGACTGCAGGCTCCTGACCTGGTCCTGGGCGCTGATGGCCTGGTTCTGGTAATTATCCGCACGGGCGAGCTGCTCCTCGAATTTTTTCTGGGAAACGCAGGAGGCCAAAAGGCACAGGGCTGAAAGCAGGCCGGATACGGTGAAGAATTTTAGCATGGTTTGGTTTTATTTTAAGGATCAAAATCAAATCGGGTCAGGCCAGGGCCTGCTGCACGTTCCCTGTCCGTTTCAGGACTCCCCAATGCTGCATCTCCCCTTTGAGCGCCTTGCGCCAGGCCCTGAACAGGATCAGGTACATGAACACCCGGTAAACCAGGCGCTGGGGAATGACCCACCATAATTTGGAGAATCGTTCCTTCTCAAAGGCAAAGGCCAGTACCGCGGCCCCGGCATCCACCACCAGGAAGATGAGATAATATTGGAGGATATGCAGCCTGCTGGCATTGCTCAGAATTGCCATCCCAAAAATAAGAATGATATCGGCAAGCGGAGCCAACAGGGGGAGCAGGACCTGGTAGATCAGGATATTGGGCATCGCCACCAGGCCAAGGCCCTTGTAATTGGGGTTGAACAGGGTATCCCGGTGTTTCCAGAAACACTGCATCACCCCGAAGCACCACCTGAACCGCTGCTTAAAAAACATTTTAAGGGTCTCCGGCGCCTCGGTGAAGGAAAGGGCCGAGGTGCAGTTGCGGACAACGTACCCACAGCGCAGGATCCGGATGGTCAGATCGCAGTCTTCGGCCAGGGTGTCGGAGGTAAAACCCCCTGCCCGGAAGATCGCTTCCTTGCGGAAGATGCCGATTGCCCCAGGGACCACCGTTATGCAATTGAGCAGATCAAAAGCCCTGCGGTCAAAATTCTGGCTGGTGATATACTCTATGGACTGCCAGAGGGTCAGGATGTTGACTTCATTTCCAACCTTGACATTGCCAGCCACCGCTCCGACGTTATCCCGGGTGCATAGCTCCATGAGCCGGGTAATTGCATCCGCCCGGAGCTGGGTATCCGCGTCGATGCATAAAAGGAAGGAACCGCTCGCCGAATGGACCCCATAGTTCAGGGCTGAGGCTTTTCCACCGTTGGATTTGGTTAAAACGACCACCCGAGGGTCCCCGGCAAAACCCTCCCGGACAACGGAATAGGTCCGGTCCCCGGATCCATCGTCAACAAAAATGACTTCCAGGTTCGGATAATCGCTTTTGAGCAGGGTCTCCACCGTCCTGACTGCATTGACCTCCTCATTATAGGCAGGAACGATCACGCTGACCAGGGGAAGGGGACCGGTGGAGGCCCCTCCTTCCCTGGGAAGGTTCCCTTCCCTTTTTGTCCTTTTGTTTTCCAGGTAGGCAAAAACGCCGAGGATGGCGATCCTGCCGATGGAAAGCGCAATTCCCACGATAAAAAGAGCATACAGCAGGTGGTTAAACCAATAGGTGAAAGTGGCAAACCAGTAATTCAGGGTGATCAGGAAATAGTCCTTCCTGTCGGAAACCGGGGGCATGATCTGATCCCTGGTCTTTCCCATCAGGTCTCCCACCGTGGTGAAGGTATACCCGTGGGTTTTGAAATATTGGATGATCCTGGGCAGGGCCTCAACCGTGGGCTCCCGGTTTCCGCCGGCATCATGGAGCAGGATGATATTGCCCAGGTTCCGCATACGGACAACCCGGTTGAAGATCGAGTCGGCATTCACCCCGGATGCCACATCCCAGTCCTCCGGGTCGATATTCTCACCGATGGTATAATAGTTCTGGGCCCGGGCCATCGCGACCGGGATGAGTTCGACCATGAGCCTGGGCTGGGAATCCGCATTGTAGGGAGCCCGGAACAGGATGGTGGAATGGCCTGTGATGCACTCGATCAGCAGCCTGGTGGACCGGATCTCATAGTCGGCTAGCCTCGGGTTGATCAGGGCGATATTGGGATGGGTAAAGGTATGGTTGCCGATCTCAAATCCCTCCCTGTACTCCCTTTTCACCAGTGGAATATTGTTCTCCGCATTGATCCCGATCAGGAAAAAGGCTGCAGGGACATGCTCCCGTTCCAGGATATCGAGTATCCTCGGAGTATATCTGGGATCCGGGCCGTCATCGAAAGTCAGTACCATTTTCCGGTCCGCCTTTCCGAACTGTTTGATCACGAACATGGAGGGCATCCTGACATAATCCTGGCCGGTGATCAGCATGTCCGTGGAATCCACCTGAAGGTTGATCCTTCCTGCCTGGGGAGTGCTCTGGACGTCCAGGACCTCTCCCTCACCGGTATAGTCCACCTTGTTGCTCAGGGTGACATTGGCGAGCTTTTCCAGGTCCACCGGGTGCTTTTTAAGCCCCGTGTCGCTCAGGTCCTGGTCGAAGAACGTCCAGATCCGGTAATCTTCGGACCCGAGCCTCCAGAGTGCAGCGCCGGCCATGCCATATTCCGCGGCAAACCGCATCGTATTGAAATTGGTGGCTGCATCCGTGAAGTACACGTCATGGGAGATATCGTCGTCATCCTTATACTTGTAGTGCAGGTTATAGCTGTCCCCGTCAAAATCGATCGGGGAACTATGGAGCTTGGCCGTGCTCAGGGCTTCCTGGTAAGTGACATCCTGGCCTTCGGATCCCTGGGGCCAGTCATAGCCATACCCTGCCAGGCCCATGATCATCTTTTTGGCGGGCACTCCCTTCCTGGCGATATCGGCGATAGCCCCCTCAATCCAGTGCTGGTCAGAGATGGTTCCCGGACCGGAGTCCTCATCATGCTGATCATAGGCCATGATAACCAGGTAATCATTGTATTTGGCCAGCTGCGCATAATCATAATCGTCATCGAAGGTCGGGACATCCATGGTAACCTCGAATCCTCCAGCATGGAGCCTGGTATAGAGTTCCTCCTGGAAATGGGTGAGGGGTTCATTCGTGGGCTCCGAAACATTTTCAAGGTCTACGTTGACTCCCCTGAAATTGTATTTCTTCAGGATGGCAAGCAGCTGGGTGATCACCTGGTCGGTTTTTTTCCTGCTGTGGATGACCCGCATTACCGAATTATGGTCGAAATCATCGTAGTAATGGTTGGAAAAAATGGGGAGGACTGCGATGGTGCTGTCCTGCATGATCCTTAAGGCCCGCTGGTCAATCCGGGTCTCCAGGGAATCATTTTTGGGATTGATGAAGATCCATTCCGGGAAGACCGTATTGATATTGCCCCCGTTCGCTTTCAGGGAATAATAGGACTGATCGTCCCAGGGGACATAAAATGCGGCCCTGACCTGGGAATCCAGAACCGGTGCTGCAGGATGGTGATGACGGATCTTTTTCTTTCGGACCATGGTGAAGCTCCTGGACCGGATATCCTTCAGGTGCATGAACTGGAGGAAGCTCTGGAACCGCCTGTTCTTCTGGTTGCGCAGGGTGGCCAGGTCATTGGGATTCAGAATCCTTTTATACACCTCGTTCCGGTCCTGGAGCTTGGGCAGGGAGGGATTGGCCATGTTGACCAGGGCGACCATGAAAACGGCGACGAAAAAAAGGAAGACTACTCCCAGAATGCGGAAACTCCATTTGAACCTGTTCCAGCGGCCCGAGCTATTGGTCTGAAAAATTTGGGCAACAGGTTCCATATTTGATACCGGTGATATAAAATGAAATAGCCTGCTCGAGAAGAATCAAGAGCAGGCCTTTCATCCATTGTTTGTTAACCCCAAAAACGATTATCTCTTTGAACACTCAGCCGGGTCAGCCATTTCAGGCCGGAAAATCCGGCATCTCGTGGATTTTACTCACACAATGTTACGAAAAAATTGGTTTGGTGGTAACAATTTCTTAAAATTTTCTTAACCCGGAATTAAGATTACCGGCCTTCCTGGATCAGGCTGCAAATGCGCTCTCAATTTCCCTCATCATTTCCTTCCCTGAAAGGGCAGCAGAAACCCGGGCCCGAATACCGGGCCGGAATTCCGGCTTTCGGGAACTGATGATGGGCAACATGGGGGATCAAAAAAAATGCCATAAAAAAGGTTCAGGGCCATGGTTAACATATTATTAACTACGTGGATTCCAGAACAGAATGCAGGGGTTTGAATTCAGGAAACTCCCGGGGAAATGGGAGGCATAACAAATTATCGAAGCACTTTCATCCGGACCGTTTCGATGCGGGTTTCGGTAACGGATAAGATATCGAATTCAAAATTCCGGATGATGATCCGCTCTTTCAGCTTCGGAATGGTCTCATGGTGGGCGATGATGAATCCGGAAAGGGTCTCGCTTCCTGATTCCGGCAGGCCGAATTTGTATTTCTCATTGAGGTAATCCACCTCCAGCCTGCCTGAAAAGAGATATTCTCCCTCACCGGTTTGTTTTTCGGTAAGATCTTCGGTGTCATGCTCGTCCTTGATCTCCCCGAAAATCTCTTCCAGCAGGTCCTCCATGGTCACTATTCCTCCGGTCCCCCCGAACTCATCCACGACCCAGGCCATGCTTTTCCTACCCTTGGTGAATTTGTTCATCAGGTCGGTGGCGCTCATGGTCTCCGGGACAACCAGGATGGGATGGATTACGCTGCGCAGGTCAACCGGCTGATTAAACATATCCAGGTGGTGCAGGTATCCCAGGATATTATCGATGCTTCCCTCATAAACGATCAGTTTGGAAAGCTGGGTCTCCGTGAACCTTTTGCGGGCCACCTGAAGGCTGGTCCGGATATCCAGGGCCTCGATCTCATTTCGGGGAATCATGCATTGCCTGATCTTGACATAGGGAAGGGATAAGGCGTTTTGGAGGAGCTCCGCGTTCAGATCCTCATTTTCCAGGTTGCCCTGCTGGGACTGGCGGAGCGACAAGTCTCCGGTGACTTTCTGAAATACCTGTCTGCGGTCTCCGAGCCGGACATTGAACAGGTAACGAAGGATCCATTCAGATAGCGAGATGAAAAGAAGGGAAAAGGGATAGGCGATCCTCAGAAAAATGGAGGAAGGGACAATAAAGCCCTCCAGGAATGAGGCTGCCCTTCCGCGGAAAATGGCCCTGGGCACCAGCTGGGAAATGAAGGTGAGCAGGATCGCTGTCACCAGACATTCGACCAGGAGCCGGATCAGGGGTACATCCAGGGCTCCCGAAAAAAGATGTTCCCAAAAAGGCCGGAGCAATTCAGTGACCAGGATGCCGCTCCCGACCAGCAACAGGTTGATGAGGACCAGGCTGCTTCCTATAAAGGTGGAAGGGTTCTCCAGGTACCGGGAAAGAATCCTGCCGGAAACCCTTCCTTTCTGGGCCCGAAGTTCGAGTGTGAGCCTGCTGACGGTACCGAAGGCGGACTCCATTCCGGCAAAAAAGCCAAGGGCCAGGATGCAGGCCACAAAACCCAGAAGCAGGTAGAGATCCATTCTGGCAAACCTACTGGAATTCCACGGGTTTCCAAAGTTGAGGTCAATGGAACTCTAGCCGAATGGAGTTTTGATCGTGCCCATTCCATCCTGACCGGCAGTAGGTTAAAATGGCCATAAAAAACATTCGATATTCCCCGAAACCCTTATAAAATAAAATAAAGTAAAAGGTATCGTCCTGAAATAGGTTGACACAAAAACCTATCCAATGGATGGAAAAAAGCACGGGAAGCGAAGGATCAGATATCAATCTCGCAATCCCTATAAACGAAGGAAAGAAGAAGACATCAGAAAGATTCTTGATGAAGTCGATTCCGGGATTTCCAAACGGGCAGCTTGCCTTAAATATGGCTTAAATAGAAAAACCCTGGAGGGTTGGCAGAGCATGTCAAGCTCGCTAAAAGAGCGGAGAGCAGGAAATGAAAAAGCCCAGGACGTGCTTTATATCTCATGGTGTCGCCCCTTTGAGGATAGCCATAACTCGGGAGCGCGGAGGCAATCCCGTCATCTCGATCATTTTCCTTGCGCTTTTCTACTCCACGGTTATGACCACTCGCCGGTTTCGATAATTTGCAGCTGGATCAGAAGGCTGAACCGGATCGCTTTCACTAACCGAGGTGATGTTCATTCTGCTGGGGTCGATACCTTTGCCTCCTAAGTAATGTGCAACGGCTTTGGCGCGCGCTGCTCCCACTTTTATATTTTCCTTTTCCGTTCCACTGTTGCAAAAATGGCCTACAATGGATATGCGAATATGGGGATATTGCTTCAAGATGTTTGCCACTGCGTTCAATTGCGGTTTCTCCATTTCAGGAATAGAGATTTCGCCAAAAATACCAAATATCACGGGCCTCCGTATGACTTCGGCGTCTTCATCGCTAAGGATTGGCTTTGAATGTTGTTGTGGTTCTTCTTTTGTTTTGGGTTGGGCGGCAGGTTTTACCTTGGTGGATCCGAAGCCTATCCTTACTTGCAGACCGAAGGAAAGCAAAGTCACCTGGCCGCCATTTTGCATATTCAAAACGCTATTGGCCTTTACACCGTTTATACCAGTGGGACTATATGTCAGGAGCGGCATATTGCCGTTCTTGTCTTTTAGATCAGATATGCTAAAGTCTCCAAATAATCCTGTATAAAGGCGCGTGCCAGGAGATAGAATGAAACTTAGGCCGGTTGCCGCGCTCAATGCCACCCCAGGTTTCAATTTGGAAGTTGTACTGCCTTTCCAGTTATTGAGCGCGCCAAAACCATGCTGCGGCAAGTTCGACACATCCAGGTTAAAATCGGGATAATAGCCGGAAAGGGTGAGCTGTTGTGCGGATACCTGTATGCTGGTATTGAAAGGAACCAATACTTTTCCTCCAGCTTCGAAGTACCATTGCCTGCTGCCGACTGTATGGTATTGCAATAACAGTGGAATGCTTGCTACAAAAAAACGCTGTATTTCTTTATATCCTTCGGTTTTCACATTGTATTGGAACGCGGAGCCTGCATCGTCTACCTGGTCGGAGGTAAAAACAACGCCGTCTCGCAAGGTGGCTTGTGTACGGTAGATCCCCCCTATTATTCCGGTTCGCAAGCCCCACCGGCAATTCAGGCTAAAAATATAGCTTAGGCCCAAAGAACCGCCTGGCAACTGTTTATATTGGCCGTTTTGTAGCCGGGACCGCGTCCCCTGCAATCCGCCATTCAGCTCAATACCCAGTTCCTGCGCGCCGGATCGGGTGATGATTGCAGTAAGACATAAGGCTATCCCTACTATTTTTCGGAACATTTTGTTAATTTCAAAATTCGTATTTGTTGAATACTAGTCTACTACCAGTACGTTGATGCTTGACTTTATTCCGTTGGCCAGCAGCAGATTGATAATGTAGAGGCCATTTTTGGAAGGCATGGTGACCTGCATGGACGGCTGAACGTTGGTTAGTTGTTGCTGCACACTGCCGGTGATATCTACAATCTGCAAAACTGCTCCCTGTAACGCGGCGCTGGAGTAATTGCTGGTAACAATGACAAGTGCGCCTTTGTGGGTAGGGTTAGGTTGAACTTTTATACCCCCCGGTATTGGGGCACCGCCTGTGATGGTCAGTGGACAGCTTTGAACTTGTTGGCCGTCCTTATTTGTCGCTATTACAAAGTATTGTCCATTCAGCGAAGGCGTTTCGCTGTAATACGGACTGGTGGCTCCCGCAACAAGGCTGTCATTCTTGTACCATTGCCATGCTACATAATCGCCGCTGCTGTTGTCAAAGAAGATCGCATCGCCCCAGTGCTGCCTTATGAGTGAAGACCCCTGATAAAACACGGTATCGGTAAGGGCAGGAGCGGCAGTGTGATTGGCGTCTCCGGCTTGAGAGGCGGTAATGACGGTAATGCCTGGTAGCATTAGTGTCAATACATTCCCGGACACCGTGGCTATGTTCTTGTTGGATACAGAATAGGTAACTGGCAGGCCGCTACTTGCTGTGGCAGTTAGTTGCACTTGCGTTGTGGCATTGCATCCCACCAACAGGCCTTGCGTCCAGGTTATTTTCTGCGAAGCAATGGTAATTGTTAAATAATTCCCGGTATAGCTGATCTTGTAGTTCCTGCCTGCATCTAGGCTGCCTTCTGTTATGGGATAGGTGCCTACGTTCTCCCCAGGCGCTCTGCTCAGGCTGCCGGTAAATATGCCCGAATTGTCGCCATTTACGAAACCGGTGGCTGCATAAGTAAAGGTCGGGTCTGGCGTGCCATATTCCTTTTTCTGTGTAATGGCGGTTACGAGAAGTGAAGCAGGATTGATGGTAAGTATACCGGGGTTATATGTAAAGGTGTAATTTGAGTCTATGGCTCCAGATGCCACGATGGGATAGACGCCTGCCGGTGAGGATGAGGAGGCTGTCGTAGTTAAAGCGGGCTGGCTGGTGAGGCTGGACGCATTGTCATTGTTGACGAAGCCACCGTAAGACGCCATTAGTGCCGGCAGGGCGCCTCCATAAAGAATGTTGACATTGTTGGCCGAGATCGTCAAGACGGCCTGGTCGATGACCAGGGCATACTTTTGAGAGCCCGAAGACTTACGCCGTCCGCGGGCATTATCTTGGGCAGTAACGATAAACGAATACGTGCCAGCTGCGGTAGGCGTTCCGGATAAAACTCCGACAGGGGATAAGGAAATCCCTGGAGGCAAGGTACCTCCAGAAACAGAAAAGGTATAGGGTGCCATACCGCCGGTGACTGTCAGGGTTTGATTGGCATAGGCCGACCCGTATAGTCCGTCTGGAATCGTAGTGGGTGAAAAGACCAATGGCGGCCCTGCAACCGGGCCAAAGCTGCATTCAGGAGTCGGGATGCCGGAGAGCGCTCCGATGGTGACCAAGCTCATACCTGGGGGCAAAAAGCCTGACAAGGCAGAAAAGGCATCCGGAGCGGTTCCCCCGGTCGGAGGGAAGAACACCGGCGTGTAAACTGTCCCGACCAGGTTGGGAGGCAGGAAGGAAGTGTTCGCAAGGGTCTTCTGGCAAAATTTCAGAGTGGCCAATCCTGATAAAAGGGCTGTAAAAATGAAAGCTTTCTTTTGCATAAAGAAAACAGAGCATTTGAGTCCATAGCTTAGGTCGCAGGATAATTTGTCTTGGCGGCTGCGCAGTAAATGGGCTAAAGATAGCCATTACTTACAAAACACAACGGACTAGATTTACTATATTTTTTGAAAGTCGCGTTGTAAATACCTCGTTCCGTTAACAGTTATCAGTTAGAGGTTTTCCCCCTTCAAGGATCACTTATTGCATTCATCAGGGGATAGGTTTCCCAGAGATTCATGGGACCTTCTCAAGTTATACTCGTTCATCCATTCACGGGCCAGTTGCCTGACCTGGTCAAGGTCAAAGAATAAGTAAGAGTCCAATATCCGGATGGTATAACGTGAAATTGACTGACGGTGCGGTCTGCACCATATCTTCCCCAATCCGGGTGGATATTTCTGCCGCCAACGGGATCAGTCTGGGTCCTGACACGATACTTTGTCTTCATAACAAAATGGTGGAGCATATTTCCCCCCAAGGATTTAACCTCATGTGGCAGGATGAAAGTACGGATTCAGATTATGTGATCAGCCAGCCTGGCCTTTATACGCTGACTGCAATGGATGCTTCAGGATGCACCATCTCCAAATCAGTACAGGTTTCCTACCGGGACTGTGGAAAATGCAATGTGTACCTCCCTAACGCTTTCAGTCCCAACGGGGATGACAGAAATGATATTTTCCGGCCCAGGCTTCTTTGCGCTACGGTCCGCAATTTTCGTATGCAAATCTTTAACTCCTGGGGCCAGAAGGTTTTCAGTTCCTCGGATTTCGATTCGGGATGGGACGGAAATTTCCACGGCCAGCCGGCGCCCATAGGTTCCTATGTATATTTCGTCAGCTATGACCTGGTCTCCGGAAATACCCTGATCCCGGAGTCAAAAAAAGGATCAGTCCTGTTGATGCGGTAAAATAATGAGGGGATTGCCAGATGCCCTCAATCCCGCAACAGGGAATTCATCCTGTCGATCCTTTCCCGAAGCCGGTCCAGCGCCTCTGCTTCCCTCAGGATCCCAGCCGTTGCCAGCTCCCATTGTCTTTGCTCAATCGCCTCCCGGGATTCCGGAAGGGTTTTCACTCCGTACCCGGTATAAAATCCGGGAGCATAAATCATATGACGGTACCATGGCCTTAGTGGAAGGCCTGCCGGGTCCAGAAGGAGCCTTTCGGAGGTATAAAGCAAATCGTTGAGGCTATCCAGCAGGACGGGTTGCAGGGTCAGCGCCTGGTGGTGCAGGGAGGCAAAGGTATCCGCAGCGGCTTTCAGACCGGCTACCGCGTTGTCCAGGGGGGCAAAATCGAGGTAGGGTACAGGCTCCTCTCTTTTGGGACGGGCAAATGGTTTTGCAGGATCGGCTGCAAGCAGGTAGGCACTGTCGGAAATCAGCTCGTCCAGGTCAGCCGACCGGACCCGCATTTCATTCAGACTGGCTTTAATCTCATCGACGTATTGGCCCACAGTCCGGGCAAATTCCTTGAAGGAAAATGGTAGCACATCGGCCTGTGCAAAACGGAGTATGCACCTGCCCGTCGTCTGGCTCAGGGTGAGGCCATAGACATATCCAGGATCCTTAAAGCGGGTGAAATCCGCGTAAGAATCGAAAATGGAATGGTATTCCCCTCCGGAACCTTCCCCCCCGTAACCCAGGTCCATTGAAGCGATACCGGCATGCTGCAGGAAGGAAGAAAAATCCGACCCCGAGCCCAGGGCTCCGATTTGAATCCCCGCCTCGGACTGGATCGCCCTGAGCCTTTCCGGGCTCGCTTCCACCATTTCGGATGCCCTGGACCGGGTGATGACCGGGACCTTCCTTTCGGGGTCAGTCACATCCATCCCCACCCCGTTCAGGAATTTTTCCAGGGTATGGGACCCGCCCATTCCCAGGAGTCCCTTTTCATTGCTATCTGTATTGATATAGAGTACCCCGTGGGCATCCAGTTCCTTTTCATGGGTCTCCACCCATTCGGTGGACCCGAGCAACCCGGGTTCTTCCCCGTCCCAGGAACAGAAGATCAGGGTCCTTTTGGGTCTCCATCCGGCTTCCGCGAGCGCTCCGATGGATTTGGCCTCATCCAGCATGGCCACCTGCCCGCTGAGGGGATCGTCCGCCCCATTGACCCAGGCATCCTGGTGGTTGCCCCGGATGATCCACTGGCCCGGAAACTGCGTCCCAGCCATCCGGGCGATCACATCATGGACTGGCTTCTGGCTCCAGTCAAATTTCACCAGGAGATGTACCCTCGCAGGGCCCGGACCAATATGGTAAGGAATGGGAAGTGCCCCGCGCCAGGATTCTGGAGCCATGGGCCCGGCGAGGGACTGCAACAGCGGAAGGGCATCATGGTAGGATATGGGAAGCACCGGAATTTTGGTGATTACTTTGACCTGGTCCAGGGGCAACCTCGGAGCTCCCGGAGTCGAACCGTATCCCGGGGTTTGTGGATCGCCGGGATAGAGGGTCATATCCTCCACCGAACCCCTCTGGACTCCGGATTCGTTTTTGAATGGGCCCTTGGGATAAACATCGCCCTGAAAATATCCGTCATCCCGGGGGTCTGAGTAAATAATGCATCCGATAGCTCCCTTTTCCGCGGCCACCTTGGGCTTGATCCCGCGCCAGCCACCCCCATAACGGGCAATAACGACCTTTCCCCGGACGCTGATTCCCATCCGGTCCAGTTGCAGGTAATCGTCAGGCATCCCGTAGTTTACGTAAACGAGGTCCCCGGTCACATCCCCATCGCAGGAATAAATATTGAAAGTTGGCAGTTGCAAGTCGGTCTGATCACTGGTCGGATCTTCGGCCACGGGGATTTCCTTCAGGATGGCCACATAAGGTTTTGGGGAAACCATTTCCAGCTGGCGGGCCAGGGGCGTTGGATAAAGGACCTCGAAAGTTTCGATCTGGCTTTCAAAGCCCCAGCTTTTATAGAGGGAATCGATATACCGGGCATTGGAAAGGTCATAGGCAGAGCCTACATTATGAGGGAAGGCGCTCAGCCTTTTCATCCACCTGTCCTGATCAGCAGCACTCAGGTTGGCGTCGAACCGGCGTTCCAGGTTGAATTGGGCGACGGTATCGGAATCCCGGAATCCAAACAGTTGCCCCGGATTGGTCTGGCCTGACAGCAGGGCAGGGAAAAGGAGCAGGGGGGCTAATGCCCCCAGGAGCAACTTCCTGTTCATGCATTTGGGTTTTAGGTGTTTATCCGTATGACTCAGGCGCCTGAAGATACGCCGGCATGGGTCCTCAGGAAATCATTCACCATCTTTTCGGCAGCTTTCCTGGCCTGGTCCAGGTCGTCATTGATCAGGACCCGGTCAAATTCCCCTTCAGACACCTCCTGTTCCACCTTGCGGTTAATTCTTTCCCGAAGCATTTCGGGGGTTTCCGTACCCCTGGACTTCAGTCTGGCCTCCCGCAGTGCGGCTGAGGAGAGTTTGATGAAAATGGTCAGGCAATCCGGCCCGTATCTTTTTTTCAAAGAGCGCGCACCCTCGATATCGATATCCAGCAAGGGAACTTTTCCCAGGGCCCAGATCCGCTCCAGCTCGGCCAGCGGGGTTCCGTAATATTTGTCAGCATAGACCATCTCGTATTCTGCAAAAGCCCCCTCCTCAATTTTCCGTCGGAACGCCTGGGGGCTCATGAAATAATAATCCCTTCCCTCCTTTTCGGAATCCCGGGGAGGCCTGGTGCAGGCAGAAACTGAGAACTCCAGCCGCCGGTCCATCGAAAGCAGGTGGCGGGCGATGGTGGTTTTTCCTGAACCCGAAGGTGCTGTGATGATGATTAATGGCTTTTTCAAGAATCTGGGATAGGGGGTCTAGACCCGGGTGATCTGTGCTCCGAGCAGGCCGAGCCGTTTGTCAATATGCTGGTATCCCCGGTCGATCTGGTCGATGTTCTGGATTACGCTTTTGCCTTCTGCGCTCAGGGCTGCGATGAGGAGGGCCACCCCGGCCCGGATATCGGGCGAAGACATGGTGATGCCCCGGAGCCGGTATCTGCGGTTGATTCCTACAACCGCCGCACGGTGGGGATCGCACAGGATGATCTGGGCCCCCATATCGATGAGCTTATCCACGAAGAAAAGCCGGCTTTCGAACATTTTCTGGTGGACCAGGACGGTTCCCCTGGCCTGGGTGGCTACCACCAGCACAATGCTCAGCAGGTCAGGGGTGAACCCCGGCCAGGGATGGTCATAAATGGTCATGATCGATCCATCCATGAAGGTCTGGATCTCATAGGTTTCCTGGGCGGGAATATGAATATCGTCTCCCCTGAATTCCATCTGAATGCCAAGCTGGCGGAATTTGTCCGGAATGACCCCCAAATGGGAAATCCCGGCATTCTTGATGGTCAGGTCGCTCTGGGTCATCGCTGCCAGGCCGATGAAAGATCCAATCTCGATCATATCGGGCAAAAGCCGGTGGTTGCAGCCTCCCAGCCCTTCCACCCCTTCAATCACCAGGAGATTGGAGCTGATCCCGCTGATCCTGGCCCCCATCCGGTTGAGCATGTGGCAAAGCTGCTGGATATAAGGCTCGCAGGCTGCATTATACAGGAGGGTTCTGCCCTGTGAAAGTACAGCGGCCATCACCAGGTTGGCCGTCCCGGTTACCGAGGGCTCATCCAGCAGGAGGGTGCATCCTTTCAGCCGGGAAGATTCCAGGGCAAAGAAATGGTCCGCCTCATCCCGGGTGAACCGGGCGCCCAGGGAGGCGAACCCGGCAATATGGGTATCCAGCCTCCTGCGGCCGATCTTGTCGCCCCCCGGGCTGGGGATATAGGCTTTCCCAAACCGGGCCAGCAGGGGTCCGGCAATCATGACCGCCCCGCGGAGCCTGCCTGATTTTTTCCTGAACTCAGGGGTCCCGAAATAATCGAAATCGATCTTTTCTGCCTGGAAACTGCAGGTGTCCCTGGAGGAACGCTCCGTCCTGACCCCCATTTCGGTGAGCAGGTCGATCAGCAGGTTTACGTCCAGGATATCCGGGATATTGGTGATGGTGATCTTTTCAGGGGTAAGCAGGGTCGCACAAATCACCTGCAGGGCCTCGTTCTTGGCACCCTGCGGAATGATTTCTCCATGAAGCTGGCTACCGCCCCTCACTTCAAAAGCAGAAGTCACTTGCTCCTATTTTTGTTGAATTTGTTGTGCTTGAAGTTGGGGTTCTTGTTCCCGTATGGCTTGTTGATGCTGTTGCCATTCGGGTTGCCGCTGGGCCTGGGCTGGAAGGGCCTGCGTTTGAAGGGCCGGAAGGTATTGTCCGGTACGAAGGGGCTGGACGTATAGGTGCTTTGGTAAATCAGCTGGTTGTCCGTGATGGCTGCCAGCTCGTTTTTGATCATGTCATCGTGCACGTTCTCCTTATGCCAGTTGGTATAGGCGAGCTTCATGTAATTTCCGATGGTCTGGGTGAACCCTTCCTTTTTCTCAGGATCCGTCTCTGCCAGGGCCCGGTCGATGATCATCTCGATATTCCGGCCCAGGTGCTTGAGGCGGGGATGGTATTTGGGATAGGGAAGGGGGTCCGGATCGTTCTTCAGGGTTTCCCTCGTTGGAATGGGATAGGGGGATTCGACCTGGAGCTTGAAATCGGAGACCAGGAACAGGTGATCCCAGAGCTTATGCCTGAAATCCTCCACATTTCTCAGGTGGGGGTTCAGGATGCCCATCAGTTCAATCACGGACATCGCATTGCGCTGGCGCACTTCAGGGTCCTCGATGGTCAACAGGTATTCGATCATCTTCTGTATGTTGCGGCCATATTCCCGCATAATCAGCTGGTTTCGGGCGGTATTATATTCCATGCAATATGTAAAAAGGGTAAACTGCAAATTTAGGCAAAATTGCTTCGGGCCGGATATTTTTCTTTAACCCGGGGGGCGTTTGTAATATTGTTCAAATCCTTTCCATGGATCTTTCCCTGAACGGAAAAACCGCCCTGATCTGCGGCAGCAGCCAGGGAATTGGCCTGGCCAGCTCGGTGGAAATAGCCCGGCTGGGGGCCAGCTGCATCCTGCTGGCACGCAATTCCGGCGCTTTGGAAAAAGCGTTGGCCACCCTCGAACCGGGAGCGGGAAGGACCCATGGGTTCCTGGTGGCCGATTTCAGCAGGCCGAAGGAGGTGAGAGCCATAGTTGAGGATTACCTGAAGGCCCATACGGTTCATATCCTGGTGAACAATACGGGAGGGCCCTCCCCGGGTCCGGTGACCGGGGCCCGGGAGGATCAATTCCTGGAAGCCTTCCACCAGCACCTGATCTGCAACCATATCATCACCCGGGCGGTCCTGCCCGGCATGATCCGG
>JANWKA010000086.1 GCA_025451655.1 Chitinophagaceae bacterium
GATGCCGGTAAGACGACCCTTACTGAAAAGTTCCTTCTTTTTGGAGGAGCCATTCAGACGGCTGGGGCAGTGAAATCCAATAAAATCAAAAAATTCGCGACTTCTGATTTCATGGAGATCGAAAGACAACGGGGCATTTCGGTGGCTACCTCCGTGATGACCTTCCAGTACCGGGGCTGCCTGATCAACCTGCTGGACACCCCCGGGCACAAAGACTTCGCAGAAGATACCTTCCGGACCCTGACTGCAGTGGACAGTGTGATCCTGGTGGTGGACTGCGTTAAGGGCGTGGAGGAACAGACGGGTAAGCTGATGGAGGTTTGCAGGATGCGGGATACACCAGTAATCATTTTTGTCAATAAGCTGGACCGGGATGGCAAAGATCCCTTCGACCTTCTGGATGAGCTGGAAACCCGGCTTTCCATCCAGGTCCGCCCCCTGACCTGGCCGATCAATATGGGCCGGGAATTCAGGGGTGTCTATAACCTGTACCGCAAAAGCCTGCTGTTGTTCCAGCCCAATAAAAAAGCGGAGGAGGGAGACACGATAGGAATTTCAGACCTGAGGTCAGATCACCGGCTTGCAGGATTGCTTTCGGAAAAGGACCGCTCCCAACTGATCCGGGATGTGGAGCTGATTGAGGGAGTTTACGACCCGTTCGAGCCCCAACCTTACCGGGAAGGCCTGGTTGCCCCCGTTTTCTTCGGAAGCGCGGTCAATAATTTTGGGGTGAAGGAGCTGCTTGACAGTTTTGTGGAGATTGCCCCCTCCCCCCTGGGCAGGGATACCACCACCCGATCCGTGGATCCGCAGGAGGATCGTTTTAGCGGATTCGTGTTCAAGATCCACGCGAACCTGGACCCCAGGCACCGGGACCGGATCGCCTTCATGAGGGTTTGTTCCGGCATATTTGAAAGAAATCATTTTTATCACCATGTTCGGCTTGAAAAGGAAGTCCGGTTCAATAACCCCTATAGTTTTCTGGCCCGGGAAAAAAGCGTCGTTGATGATGCCTTCCCCGGAGACGTGGTTGGGCTTTTTGATACCGGAAATTTCAAGATTGGAGACACCCTGACCGAGGGGGAGGATTTTTATTTCACCGGAATCCCGAGTTTTTCCCCGGAAATTTTCAAGGAGCTGGTCAATACCGACCCGATGAAAACCAAGCAGTTGGAAAAGGGGATCAGGCAACTTACGGATGAAGGGGTGGCCCAATTGTTCACCCAGCACGGGGGAAACCGAAAGATCATCGGGTGCGTCGGGGAACTGCAATTCGAAGTGATCCAGTACCGCCTGCTCCACGAATATGGAGCCTCCTGCAAGTTTAATACCCTGCCCTTCGTCAAAGCCTGCTGGATCACCTCATCCGATCCTGCCCTTCTGGATGATTTTATCCGGTTCCGCCAGGCCAATATCGTGGAGGACAAGGACGGCCTTCCTGTTTACCTGGCTCAGTCCCAGTGGTACCTCGACACGGAAAGGACCAACCATCCCCGGCTCGATTTTCAGTTCGCATCCGAGATCCACGCCACCTGATTCAGGATGGAGCCTCAAGTTCCACAACCAGATCCTCCTGGAGCACCATGGTTCCTTCGGGCAGATGGATCGATTTAACCTTTCCCTGGATGGAAGCAGTTACGGTGGTCTCCATTTTCATCGCTTCGATCAGAAACAAAGGCGTTCCCGGCTGGACCGGGCTTCCCGGGCTGACCAGGAGGGAGGAAAGTTTTCCCTGGAGGGGAGCTCCGATATGAATTCCTGGCCTGGTTGCTTTCAGGTGGACCGGCTTGCTGGACTTGAAGGATCGGTCCCTGACCCGGACGGTGCGGTTATATCCGTTCAGCTCGAAAGAAACCATGCACATCCCGGCATCATCCGGAGGCAGGGCGAAAAGCAGCTTCACGATGATGGTTTTCCCCTGGCTGAGCGGAATGAGGATTTCCTGGCCGTTCTTCATCGGATAGAAGAATGCCGGGGTGGGAATGGAAGATACGTCTCCGAATTCCCGAAGGTGGTTGCGGTAGGATTCAAATACCTTGGGAAACATGCTGTAGGAAAGGAAATCCAGGAAATCAGTGTCCGGAAACCTTTTTTGAAACAGGTAGAATTCCTGGTCGAAATCGACGGGAGGAAGCTGGACCGGTCCGGTTTCGGTCAGGGTTTCCCCGGCCAGGACGATTTCCCTCAGTCCCTGCGGAAACCCTCCATAGGGAATGCCGATCTCTCCCCGGAAAAATCCCTTCACGGATTCAGGAAAGGAAAGGTTGCGGGAGGGATCCATCACCTCTTCCGCGGTCAGGTTGTTGGCCGTCATGAACAGGGCCATATCCCCTACCACCTTGGAACTCGGGGTCACTTTCACCAGGTCTCCGAACAGGCGGTTGACCACGGCATAATTTTGTTTGATCAGGTCCAGCCGGTCCCCGAGGCCCAGGGATTCCGCCTGGAGGCGCAGGTTCGAATATTGTCCACCGGGCATTTCATGAATATAGACCTCGGCTGTGCTCGCTTTGAGGTCGGATTCGAAGGGATAATAATATTCGCGGATATCCTCCCAATAGGATGCATAGTTGTTCAGGGTATCCAGGTCCATTCCGGTCGACCGCTCGTGGTTCTGAAGGATAGCGACCATCGAATTGAGGTTAGGCTGGGAGGTGAGCCCGCTCAGGGAGGCTATGGCGCAATCAATCACGTCGACCCCGGCTTCGGCAGCCTTGAGATAGGTTGCTGCCTGGACTCCGGCTGTATCGTGGGTATGCAGCACAATGGGGATAGACAAATGGGTCTTCAGGGAACTCACCAGAAGGAAGGCGGCATCCGGTTTCAACAATCCGCTCATATCCTTGATCGCAAGCAGGTGGGCGCCACCGTCTTCCAGTTGCCGGGCCAGATCCAGGTAATACTGCAGGCTGTATTTGGTCCGGGAAGGATCCAGGATATCTCCGGTGTAGCTGATGGCAGCTTCAGCCAGGGCCTCGGTGTTCCTGCTGATGAACCGGATGCAGGGCAACAGGGCTTCGGGCCAGTTCAGGGAATCAAATACCCGGAAAATATCGATCCCCGTCTCCCAGGCTTTTTCAATGAACATCTCCACCAGGTTCTGGGGGTAGGCTGAATACCCGACTGCATTGGAACCCCGAAGCAGCATCTGCAGCAGCGTGTTGGGCATTGCTTCCCGGATCTTTCGCAGGCGGTCCCAGGGAGATTCATGGAGGAACCGCATCGCCGTATCAAAGGTGGCTCCTCCCCACATTTCCATGGAGAAAATGAGCGGATTTTGCTTCGCATACCCCTCTGCCACAGCCATGATATCGCGGGTCCGAACCCTGGTGGCGAGCAGGGACTGGTGTGCATCCCTGAACGTGGTGTCTGTGATCTGCACCGATTTTTCCTTAATGAGCCAGGTTAAAAATCCTTTTCTGCCCAGTTTTTCCAGCCTCGTCTTGCTTCCCGGAGGAAAGGGTCCATACCGGTCACAGGAAGGGATCCTGGGCAGCCTGAACTTCCGGTTCGGATCCGGGGAGGGGATGTCGGGATGCCCGTTGATCCGGACATGGGCCAGGTACAGCAGGGTCCGGGTGCCCTGGTCCTGGGGTTTTTTGAACCGGAACAGTTCGGGATGTTTTTCAATGAAGTCCACGGTGCAGTTGCCCCTGCGGAAGACCTCATGGGTGATCACGTTTTCCAAAAACCGGATATTGGTGTTCACCCCCCGGATCCGGAATTCCCGCAAGGTCCGGTGCAGGCGCTGGGAGGCGCCGGAAAGGGTCCGGCCCCATGCGGTCACCTTGACCAGGAGCGAGTCGAAAAAGGGGGAGATCTTGACCCCCGAATAGCTGCTTCCCTCATCCAGGCGGATACCAAAGCCTCCTGCGTTGCGGTAAGCGATCACCGTTCCGTAATCTGGGGTGAATCCGTTTTCGGGATCCTCCGTGGTGATCCGGCACTGGATCGCGAACCCGTTCAGATGCACATCCTGCTGGTCGTGGATGAAAATTTCCGGATCAGACAACCGGTGCCCCTTGGTGATCAGGATCTGGGACCGGACGATATCGATCCCGGTCACTTCCTCTGTGATCGTGTGCTCCACCTGGATACGGGGGTTCACCTCGATGAAATAGATCTGGTTATGTGCATCGACCAGGAATTCGACCGTGCCCACATTATTGAAATTCACCTCCCGGGCGATGCGCAGGGCGTATTCATACAGGGTCTCCCGGACCTGGGCCGGCAGGTTGGGACTGGGAGCCACCTCAACTACTTTCTGAAACCGGCGTTGGACCGAGCAATCCCTTTCAAAGAGGTGGACGATATGGCCATAATTGTCCCCCATGAGCTGTACCTCGATATGCTTGGGGCTCTCAATGAATTTTTCAAAGAAAATCCGGTCATCCCCGAATGCCTTGGCAGCTTCGCTGCGGGCCTCCTGGAAGGCTTTCTGAAACCCGGCCCGTTCCCGGACCACCCGCATACCCCTGCCCCCGCCTCCGGCAGCAGATTTGAGCATCACCGGGTAACCGATCCTGCCCGCCTCTTCCTCTGCGGCCTGCGGGTCGTCCAGGGGTTCCTTGCTGCCTTCAATGAGGGGAATGCCTGCCCGGAGGGCGATCGCCCGGGCAGCCACTTTGTCCCCGAGCTGGGCCATCACTTCAGGTTCAGGACCCACGAACAGGACCCCGGCCTCCTGGCAACGGGTGGCGAACCGAACGTTCTCGCTCAAAAATCCGTAACCCGGATGGATCGCGTCCACCTGATGCTCCAGGGCCAGCTTAATGATGGCCTCGATGTCCAGATAAGGCTTGAGAGGTTCGTCGTCCTGGCCGATCTGGTAGGATTCATCAGCCTTATACCGGTGCAGGGAATACCGGTCTTCGAAGGTATAGAGGGCCACCGTCCGGATTTTCAGCTCGGATGCTGCCCGGAGGACCCGGATGGCGATCTCTCCCCGGTTGGCCACCAGGAGCTTTTGAATTCTGCGCAGGGAAGATCCGGGCATGGTAAAGGCGGGGATGAGATTGGCTGCAAAATTATAAAAGAAGGGCCAATATCGATTGAACGGTGTTTAAGAACTATTGGTTATTTTTAGAAATCCACTAAAATTGAAGCCCCTAATTTCCAGCTATGTGGTCTTCCTTCACGAAAGGGTTCCGCGGATACCTCTCCCTGGAGCGTTCCCTTTCTCCCCATTCGGTGGAGGCCTACCTGGCTGATGTCGGGAAGCTGGCCCAGTTCCTGGAAGGGTCCGGGAAAAGCCCCGGACCTGCTGAGGTCAGGGAAGAGGACCTGACCGGATTCATCCAGTGGATTGGGTCCATGGGCATGACCCCTTCTTCCCAGGCCCGGATCATCAGTGGGCTGAAGTCTTTCTTTAAATACCTTTTGCTAGAAAATGTAATTCAGTCTGATCCTTCTGAGCTTCTGGAAACTCCCAGGCAACGGAGGATCCTTCCGGATACCCTTTCGGTGGAAGAAATCGACCGGATGC
The DNA here is from genome assembly GCA_025451655.1 of Chitinophagaceae bacterium. Lineage (GTDB taxonomy): Bacteria > Bacteroidota > Bacteroidia > Chitinophagales > Chitinophagaceae > JANWKA01. Next base: position 5,486 of record JANWKA010000086.1, read on the forward strand.
TCGCAGCGATTGATTTAAGTAAGCCCCAGGGGAATCGCAATAAAGCCATCCTGGAAACCCTGTACGGTTGCGGGATCCGGGTCAGCGAGCTGGTGGACCTGAAAAGGTCCGGCCTCCACCTGGAAACGGGCTTTATTCGGGTTATCGGAAAAGGAAACAAGGAAAGGCTGGTTCCCATTGGCAGTCAGGCGGTAAAACATATCCGGATCTACCTGGAATCTGTTTCCCGCCAAAACGCAAAGCCAGGGCAGGAGGATTTTCTGTTTCTGAACCGCAGGGGGGCGAAGATGACCCGGGTCATGGTCTTTTTGATCATCAGGGATCTGGCCCGGAAGGCAGGCATTCAAAAGTCCATTTCCCCCCATACCCTGCGCCATTCCTTTGCCTCCCATCTGGTGGAAGGCGGGGCTGACCTTCGCGCCGTGCAGCAAATGCTTGGGCATGAAAGCATTACAACCACCGAAATCTACACGCACCTGGACCGGGAATTTCTGCGCCAGACCCTGGAAGAATTTCATCCCGCTTTCCGCCATTAAAAACCCTTTTTTGTTTTGGTAAAATGTCCCCGGTTTGCTATCTTGCTTGAGTCTTTATTCTTTTCAGCCATAATTTCCGATGAACCAAACCAATAAACACAGGGGCATCCTGTTTTTGCCCGTATTGGCTTCGGCGCTGCTCTGCGGCGTTGGCATCTACCTATGGTGGAAAGGCATATCCTACGATCTAGCCTGCTTCATGATGATCTTTTTCGGCCTGGCGGCGGTGGTTTTTGGTTACGATGCCCTCACAAGGGACCGGAACCGGACCAGTTTCCAGCAGCAGGGAGGACATGCTTCTTCCCCCCAGGGCGATGCCCAGGCGGAACAGTTCATCATCACGGAATCCCGGTAACGGGAAATTTTCCAGGCAGGTCAGCGGTCGTTACGGATAATTGCCTTTCCCAGGTGAATGGTCCATGCTATGCCGATTACCAGGAGGCATCCGACCACGTTCAGCCAGAGGAAAGACAGCCAGGCTGTCTTGTAGATGCCAATCACCCCGATTTCCGCCACCAGGGCGGCCCAGAAAACGGCCGTCCCGGCTACTTTTTTGCTGTAAAAGGCCATTAGGAAAATGCCCAGGATGGTCCCATAAAACAGCGATCCCAAAACATTTACTGCCTCAATCAGGCTCCCCAGGCCCTGGGCAAACTGCGCGACGGCGATGCAGAACAGACCCCAGAAAAGGGTCCACCACCGGGAAGCCTTCAGGTAATACCCGGGGGTCCCGTCTTTTTTCCAAATCCGTTTGTGAATATCTATCAGCGTGGTGGAGGCCAGCGAGTTCAAGGTAGCTGAAGTGGATCCCCAGGTGGCCAGAAATATGACCGCGATGAGGAGGCCCACCAGTCCCCGGGGCAGGTAATCTTTTACAAAATGAAGGAAGATATAATTGGTGTCATCGCGGTCAATGCCGGGGAGGGCCTGGTGGACCAGGGCGATCACCCTCCCGTGCAGGGTATTGGTGGCCGCCTCAAGACGCCGGAGGGTATCGGTGATCAATTCCTCCCCGGGCAGGTCTTTCCGGTGGAGGGCGGCCACCAGTTCATTCACTTTTTGGCCTTTGGAGGATTCCAGAAGGGTGAAGTTTTCATGGATCCGGCGCATTTCCGGGGCGTAGGGAGTGGAATAAACTTCCCGGACTGCTGCATCATTGAAAAACATCGGAGCCTTTGCGTACTGGTAGAAAACAAAAAGGAGGGCACCAATCAGCAGGATGAGGAATTGCATCGGAATTTTGACCAGGCCGTTCAGCAGCAGCCCCATCCTGCTTTCTTTCAGGGATTTGCCGGTGAGATACCTTCCGACCTGGGACTGGTCTGTTCCAAAATAGGAAAGGGCGAGGAAGAAGCCCCCGATGGTTCCGCTCCAGATATTGTACTTGTCCTGCCACCAGGCCCTGCTGGTCACATGAATGGTCGGCACAATGACATTGAGCTTGCCGAGTTTGCCGGACACATGGAGGGCATCTGTGAAGCTGACTCCGGAGGGGAGCAGGTGGACGACGATCCATCCGGCCAGAGCCATCCCGGCGAAGATGATGAAAAGCTGGAGCTGCTGGGTATAAGCCACAGCACGGGCCCCTCCAAGGACCGTGTAAATGATCACCAGGCCCCCCATAAATACGTTCGTCCAATAAATGTTCCAGCCCAGGAGGGAAGAAAGGATAATGGAGGGGGCATAGATGCTGATCCCCGTGGATGCCCCCCGCTGAAGCAGAAAGAGTCCGGAGGCGAGCACCCGGGTCTTGAGGTCGAATCGGTTTTCCAGAAATTCATAGGCTGTGAATACTTTCAGCTTCCGGAAAATCGGAACGAACCCGATGCAAAGCACGACCATGGCGATGGGAAGGCCAAAATAATACTGGACGAACCGCATCCCGTCAGTATAGGCCTGGCCCGGAGCAGACAGAAAGGTGATCGCGCTGGCCTGGGTGGCCATGATGGAAAACAGCACGATGTACCACGGCATTTCCCGGTCTCCCAGAAAATAATCCGTCATGTTGTTTTGCCTGCGGCTTTTTTGAATGCCGTATAACAGGATGAAGGCGAGGGTAAGGATGAGCACCACCCAGTCCAGGGAGCTCATGAAAAGGCTTTGGTAAACAGATAAAACAATCCTGCCAGGATGACCAGCCATCCGATCACCAGGATATACCAATTCCTCCAGTAGGCGGAGGAAGGCTCCCGGGGAGGCTTTTCGTCTTCAGGGATCATGATCCGGGATGTTATAAGGATGATTACCGGTGGTCCGGGCTGTTGATCAGGTTAGCGAAAAGCCGGAATGCCCCGGGCACCCCTGCAGGAAGCTCCCGGAAAAAATCCAGGGAGGTGTACACATACTTTCCACTCCCGTAATTGGCAACTATGGTAGAACCATCCAGGGGGGATTCACCCGGGTCGTGCATGGAAAAAAGCTTGCGATAGTGAGCGTCCGCGTTCTGCGTGAAATAGAGCCCCCTTTCCTGGATCCATCCTTTGAAATCTTCCTCGCTGATCGGATTGGGTTCCTTCATAACCGGATCATCCGGGACCAGGAAATCCACCTGGGCGGTCTCATCCGTGACCCTGCTCCCGGAAAGGGCGAAAGGATAGGGACCGAGTTTTGAAGTGGCCATGGGAAATGGCTTGTTGTATTGCACCAGGAGGGTTCCTCCCCGGTAAACATAAGAAAGCAGGGTATCCTGCAGATATCTTAATTCGGGATCGACATTATAAGCCCTGACCCCTGTGATGATGGCATCGAACCTGGAAAGGTCTCCGCGGGCAATATCGGCTGAACTGAGGGTGGTGACCTGGTATCCGGCCTGCTTCAGTGCGCCTGCGACCGGGTCTCCGGCGCCCGGGTAATATCCGATCCTGCGGCCGCCCAGTTTGAGGTCCAGACGGACCAGCCTGGCCTGTGCCTTGGGAAATATGGTGATGGTCGGAATATGGGAATAGGAAATAACGTGGATGCCGCGGTCATAGGTTTTTCCAGCCATGGAGATCTGTGCAGTAAGGGTGTCAATATGATTTGCGGGGCCACCGGCCTCTGGAATCACCTCGAATTCCAGGGTCGATTTGTCCCCAGGTTGGGAAAGCCGAAAGGGAATTTCAGAGGGCTGGCTCCGGTACCCGGGTGGAAGTTTCAGGGATACCGAACCGGCAGCATTCTGCTGGAAGGATTCCAGGTCCACCTGAATCGTCCTGGCCTCCGAGGTGGGAAACAATATGACCGGGCTGGAGAGATTGGCGGTAACCGGAGGGGTCACCACCAGGGGTTCTTCCAGTTCCCCACGCACCGGATCCATAACCCGGTATTGCACAGGGCGGATGATTTCCATTTCGGCATCGTCGGCCCGGACCCGGAATACCACCGGGATTGCGGGTGGATTTCCCGGCATTCCGGTCATCCGGGGATCAGGGACTTCATAATAACCATCCGGGTGTGGCTCGATGAGCCAGTAAGGCTGTGAGACCGGCTGGTCGGCAGCAATGCCGGCATCCCCGGTGAAGCTCGCCTCCTCGTTATTTTTCAGGTCCAGAAGCAGGGAGGAATCAATTCCGGCAAAACGAACCCCTTCCAGTTGGATCGGGAAATCGCTCCGGTTAATCGCAGAAAAGCGGATCCGGACCTTTCCACCCTGGGGTACATCTTCCTGGGTGGTGGTCGCCGATAACCATAACCCGGCGCAGGCCTGGATGAGCAGGGAGCATTCCTTCAGTTTTTCCGTCCTCCTGTACCCCTGGGGAAGATCCGTTATGGCCTTGTATATCGTTACCAGGGCAGGTAGGGATGCAGCAGGGTGGTCCATATCAAAAGATGCAATCGCCCGGGTGACCATTTGCCCGACCGGCTGGCCTCCATCCACTCTTCCCCAGGTGGTATTGACTCCCTGCAAAAGGCTGTCAGAGGGCGGGGTGCCCAGGATGGTGGAGAAATATTCCTCGCTGGATCCGCGCTGTCTGGACAGTGCAGCACCCTGGGTTTTATGCATCGAGCGGCTTTCACCGGCGAGTTCGCCATAACTTTCCCCGATCAGGGAATTGAATCCCCCGTCGTCGAAATGGAACTGATCCGGGGAGGTCGTATTGAAACTCCCGAAAGAAAAGGTGTTCCATAACAATCTTTTGGGCTGCCAGGGCTGGAGCCATTTCAGTTGTTCCGGGAACATTTTGGGATCTCCGGCTACCTGGAAGGCATCATGGGCGAGAATGGCCGAGGCCCAGTGGTTGCCGTGCCCGGCCCGCTGGTCGGCTGGAAAACGGCAGATAATGACATCGGGCCGGAATTCCCGGATCACCCAGACAATATCTCCCAGGATCCGGTCCCGTCCCCAGAACCTGAGGGTCTCGACAGCCGTTTTGGAAAATCCGAAATCATTGGCCCTGGTGAAGAATTGTTCAGCGCCATCGACCCCGCGTGCCGCCAGCAGTTCCTGGGTCCGGACCAACCCGAGCAATTCTCCCTGCTCGTCTCCGATCAGGTTTTGCCCCCCGTCCCCGCGGGTGAGCGAAAGATAGGCCGTGCGGTATTTTTTCCCGAATGCCAAAAAGGGCAGCAGCCTGCTGTTTTCATCATCCGGATGCGCAGCCAGGTAAAGGACCGATCCCAGCACATTCAGTTTCTCCAGCTGGAGCCGGATTCTGGCAGCGTTCCATTCCGGATTGGATTGGCAACAGGCGGCAAAAGGATGGAAAAACGGTAAAGAGACCAGCAACAAAATAAGGAAACGCCTGGGAACCATGGAAGCAGTGATTTATCGGGTGCCGGAGGCAAAAATTACAAGTTTCTGGTCCAACCACCAAAATAATGAGGATAAGAGACTGGTGTCCTTTCATGGGCTGTTTCAGCATCGGGAACCCAAAAAACAGGTCATAAAGGGTAAAATAAATACCTTTAAGGAACAATCCGCCTTCATGCTTTCCAAAAAAACCCGTTATGCCCTGAAAGCCCTGGTGGTCCTTTCCCGCAATTACGGGAAGGGCCCCTTGCTGATCGCGGATATTTCCGAGGAAGAAACGATCCCGAAAAAATTTCTCGAAGGCATTCTTCTGGAATTGAAGAATTCCGGGATCCTGGGCAGCAAAAAGGGGGCAGGCGGAGGCTATTACCTGCTCAGGACCCCTGAGGCAGTGATGCTCAGCGAGGTCATCCGGAAGATCGGCGGACCTATAGCCTTAATCCCCTGCGTGAGTCTGAACTTTTATGAACGGTGCGAGGAATGCCGGGATGAGGCAACCTGCGGGGTCCGGGATATGGCCCTCCGGGTCCGGGATGCCACCCTGACCATTTTAACCAGGACCAGCCTCGCGGACCTGGTAGCCAGAGAAGATGAACTCCGCAAAGGGCAGAAAGGGCATAAA
>JANWKA010000087.1 GCA_025451655.1 Chitinophagaceae bacterium
CTGCGCAGGATCCGGGAACAGGCACCGGAAGGGCGGTCCGCCAGCAGTGCAAACAACGCATAAATCCGGGGGGTAGCACAGACCCCCTGCCGAAAAATAAATCTGGTTTCCTGTTGCTGCAAAATTTCCCGAACCCCTCCGGCCAGGCTGGCCTTCAGATCCCACATGGCCGGACCTTCCATTCCTGCGTGGGGAGGGCCTGCCCCTAATAATCAAACTTAGGTATGGACACCCAGCGGGAGGTGCCTGCATTTTCCCTTCTATTCATTCTGGTGGCCCGGCCGGGTTTTGATATCGACCATTTCTGGAGGGACGCAACATATAACAGGGCCCGGCTGCTGGAGCCCGGGGGGTACCGCAATGGTTCTATTTCAATAAAACTGGGGCCTTTTTTCGGTTCCGGTACGAAAAAATGAGGCCAGGCTGCTCCCGGCCGGACTGGATCCTGTAAAAATCAGGTGGGCTTTGGCTCCGGATACCGGAATTTGCCCTATTTTGATCTCAAATCTGCCTTCATGCCCCAAAATCCCCAACTAACGGACCGGATAGGGAAAAGGTTCGCCCCCCTTTCCCGGACCCTCAGATGCCTTTACGCATCCTTTTTGCTTTGCCTCCTCCTGTCCCTGAGCTCCAGTGCCCAGAGTAAATTTGACGGGACCTGGCAGGGCCAGGGAACCGGGCCGACAGGCCAGCATTTCCCGCTCGTTTTCAATTTTCACGGAATGGACACCACCCTGAGTGGTACCCTGTTTTCTCCCATGGGCGGAGATACCATGCAAATTCAGAATGGATCGATCCACGGGGATGCCATTGCTTTTGATATCGTCTTTGGAAATTTGCATATCCACCATGAGGGGACCATGGTTGGGGATAGCATCCCCATGAAAACCTCCGATCCACAGGGGGGCGGGATGTCTTTAACGCTGCGCAAGATGAGCTCCACCCAATAAGGGAGATGCTCCCTGTTGCTTTCCGGGATCGTTGTACCGGGGGTTACCAGCTCTGTTCCCGAAATTCCTTTTTGGGATAGGAGGTACGGTTCCTTTCAGGCCTTCCGGATCTTTCAGGTCTTGCAGACCTTTCGGGTCTGTCAGACCTGCCCTGATATCCCGGGCCGGAAGTCCGGCGGCCTCCGCCCTGGGCCGCGACATTCACCCTCAGATCCCTTCCCTTGTAATTTTTTCCGTTGAGCGTCTGTTCGATCCTGGTGGCAGCAAGGGGTTCCACTTCCACATGGCTGAAGGTCTCATTGAGGGAAATTCTTCCGACCACATCCTTGGTCAGCTCTGAGCCTTCCAGGATGAACTCCATGAAATTCGCCTTGTGGAAACCATCCTTGGTGCCGATGTTCAGGTACAGCGTAACTTTTCCGCCATCCGGAGCGCTGGAACGGGAAAGGGATGCAGGGCGGTCCGAGATCTCATGGGGCCGGACATTCAGGTCCGGGGCGTTCTTATAGTATTCCATGAAATGGTGCAGCTCGAGGGAAGCCATCCTGCTCAGGATTTCTTCCTTGGTGAAATCGGCGAACATCTTGCTGATCTCCGGAAGGTATTGCTCGTAACCGGCATGGTCCGCCGGCACGTTATGGAGCTTTTCGAAGAAATGGATGAGCTGCCTGTCGCATACTTCCCGGCCGCCGGGGATTTCCTTGCGCTCGATCCTGACCCGCGCCACCCTTTCGATATCCCTCAGCCTTCCGGTCTCCCGGGCATGCAACAGGGAAATACAGATTCCGGAACGACCGGCCCGGGCGGTCCTTCCGCTGCGGTGGGTATAAACTTCCGGCTCATCCGGAAGGGCGTAATTGATCACGTGGGTGATCCCTTCCACATCGATACCCCGGGCGGCGACATCGGTGGCGATCAGCAGCTGCAGTGATTTTTCCCTGAACCTGGCCATCACTTTATCGCGCTGGGCCTGGGACAGGTCCCCGTGGAGGGCATCGATATCATAACCCTCCCGGATCAGCCTTTCGGCAATATCCTGGGCATCTGCCTTGGTCCGGGTGAAGATGAGACCATACATTTCAGGGTGCACATCAATCAGCCTTTTCAGGGCCTCGTAACGGTTCTGGGAATGGGTGATATAATATTCGTGGGTGATGTTGGCGGCGGCCATATTCTTGCTCCCAACCGTCACTTCCCTGGGATCTTTCATATACCGGTTGGCGATGCCGCGGACCTCGGCAGGCATCGTGGCCGAAAACATCCAGGTGGACAACCGACCGGTGGTTTTCTGAAGGATGAATTCGATATCATCCCGAAATCCCATGTTCAGCATTTCGTCGGCCTCATCCAGGACAACGAATTTTACGGTGGCCAGGTCAATGGCTCGCCTTTCAATCAGATCGATCAGCCTGCCGGGAGTGGCAACGACGATATGCACCCCTTGCCGGATTTCCCGGATCTGGGTGCTGATGCTCGTGCCGCCATAGACGGCTTCCACTTTGATCTGGGGCAGGTACTTGGCAAATTCGACCATGTCGGCCGTAATCTGCATACAGAGTTCCCGGGTAGGGCTCATGACCAGAGCCTGGACCGTGCGTTGCCCGCTTTCGCAATGCTCCAGCAGGGGCAGGCCAAAGGCCGCGGTTTTCCCGGTTCCGGTTTGTGCAAGTCCTACAAAATCGGTGGTTTGCTGCAGCAGTATCGGTATCGCCTGCTGTTGAATCGTGGTTGGGATTGTAAATCCCATGTCCTGGACGGCCCGCAGCAATTCGCTGCGAAGGGCCATGCCTTCAAATCCTTCCATTTCCTTATTTTATGTGAAATAATGACTGATTTTTGCTCTCATCGGTCATATCTACGATAAAACAGGAGGGAAGACCAATTTGGCAGTAAATCAATTTCGGCGCAAAGGTAGGCTATTTGCGGGGATTAGGCAAAGGTTGCAGGTAATCACCCGCAAACCAAGGTCCGCCCCGGCCCGGAGAATCACCTGAATTGCTTCGCAGATTTAGCCAGTAAGGGGGGACCGGAATGCGGGTGACTGAATAACACACCGGACTACCTGGCGGTTCGGACCGCCCTGGAAACCAGCATCAATCGGGCCGCCTCCCCCAGCGAAGGCCGGACCCCGAGGATCGCCATCCTGATCCCGGATGGGCTGGGCAAAGGAGGATTCCGGATCCCATCCTGACCGGCTCAATAAACATTCACCTCCCGCTCCAGGGAAATTTTAAACATCTCTTCCACGCTGGCCTGAATCCGCCCGGCCAGTTCGAGGATCTCTTCGCCCTTCGCATGGCCGTAATTGACCAGGACCAGGGCCTGCAGGGGATGGACCCCGGCATCTCCCTTCCGGTATCCTTTCCAGCCTGCCTTCTCAATGAGCCATCCCGCGGCCATTTTCATCTTCCCTTCTGCTGCCGGATAGACCGGCATTTCCGGATATTGGTCCTTGAGGGCTTCCACCAGGGAGGCGGGGCATTCCGGATTCTTGAAAAAGCTTCCCGCATTTCCGATGAGCGCCGGATCGGGTAGCTTGGAGCTCCGGATCCGCATCACCGCCTGACTGATGCCATCAATGGTGAGCCCGCTGACCCCCATGGCTTCCAGTTCCCTGGTGATGGCTCCGTATTCAATATGGAACTCCGGAATTTTGCTGAGCCGCACCGTGACCGTTACAATGATGAACCGGTCCCTGAATTTTCCCTTGAAAATGCTGTCCCGGTATCCGAATTCACAATCGCGGACCCCGAACCGGACCAGGCTGCCGTCGGTTCGGTCCAGGGCTTCCAGCTCCTCGAACACATCCTTCAGTTCCACTCCATAGGCCCCGATATTCTGCATCGGGGCAGCACCGGTATTTCCAGGGATCAGGGAAAGGTTTTCCAGACCGGCCAACCCCAGGCCGATGGTATGGCGGACGAAGGGATGCCAGGGCTCCCCTGCCCCTGCCTGAACCCAGGCATATCGCTCATCCTCTCTTATTTTAAAGATTCCCCTTATATCATTTTTAAGCACGAGCCCGTTTATATCCCGGGATAGCAGCACATTGCTTCCGCCTCCCAGGATCACCTGGTCCAGGCCCCGGAAGCGGGAATCAAGGAGGAGTTCCTGAATTTCCCCAATGGAACCTGCACTGGCAAAATACCTGGCGCTCACATCCATGCCAAAGGTGTTGAGCTTCCGTAAGGGATAATTGGACTGGGGCTGCATGAAAGGGCGGGAAGGGAAGAATCCGGTTGCGGGCAATATACTGAAAATCCATGGAGCGAACCGCCATCATACTCGGAGCCACCGGCCTTACCGGCGAGCAGGTGGTTGAAAAGCTGCTTGCAGACGATTATTTCTCCCGGATCCGGATCCTGGTCCGGAAAGCCTATCCCCATCATCATCCCCGGCTTGAGGTGGAGCAGGTTGATTTCCAGGACCAGGCTTCCTGGCCTTCCCTGATGCACGGGGAGGCCCTTTTCAGTTGTCTGGGGACCACCATGAAACAGGTCCGGGGGGACCGGGAACTTTACCGCAGGGTGGATTTCGATATTCCCCTCCAGGCAGCGCGGGCCGCCGCAGCCCTGGGTGTGAAAAAGCTCCTGGTGATCTCCTCCCTTGGCGCAGATCCCCATTCCCGGTTTTTTTATCCCAAGCTGAAGGGGGAGCTTGAGGCCGCGCTGGGTCAGCTCTCCTTCCAGGCCATTCATATCCTGCGGCCTTCCTTCCTGACCGGGAACCGGGCCGATCACCGGCCCCTGGAACGCTTTACCCAAATGGTATATCCCCTGCTTCGTCCAATGCTCGTGGGCAGGTGGCGGAAGTACCGGACCATTGGATCCGACATCGTGGCAGAAGCCATGGTGAAATTGGCAAAATCGGGGAAGATGGGTAAATTCGTTTATGACTCGGATGAGATCGCCGGGTTGCCGCTTCGCCTGATGTAAACCCTGCCTATGAAAAAATTCCTTTTGGCTTGGGCCCTGCCCCTGGCCCTGGTCTTTCAGCCGGGTTGCAAAAAGATTAATAACCTGCTGACTTTCAATATCTCCTATCTGGATACGGAATCGGTTCCTCCCAATTCCTTCGTTGGGATTCCACTGAATTTCATCACCGGCAACATTGCTGCCAGCGACAGTTCGGAATACCAGATTAACCATACGGCTCCCGGCCTGGTCCGCCATGCTTATCTGAAAAGCATGACCCTCACCATCCTCAGCCCCAATGGCCAGAACTTCAATTTTGTGCAGTCCGTCAGCATTTCCCTTTATACCCCTTCGCTGGGTTCTACCCGGGTGGCTTACCTCGATTCCATTCCGGCCTCCCCGGGTAACCAGCTCACCCTGATGACCACCAACGCCGATATTGTAAATTATATCCAGCTGGATTCCCTCGCAATCGAAACCGGGGTTGTGGCCACCCGGAGCACCACCCAAACCATCACCATTGCCATCAACTCCCAATTCCAGGTCAACGCAAACCCGTTCTGACCTCAAAGCATGTCTACGTCCGCAAGGATCTGAACCGTACTGAAATTTTTTTCCTGGCGGATCCGGTGGAAGATGTCTTTCAGTTGCTCCTTGTATCCTTCGATGAGCGTCATCCGGGGCGGCAGGCGCAGCATCAGCTCAAAAAGATAATATCCCCGGATGCGGGAAACATAGGGTGGTACCGGTCCAAGAAGGCCGGGGCGCAGCCCCGGAGGAAGCATGTTGGCCACTTTCTGGGCTGCCTCAAGGGCGAGTTCCTCTTTTTTGTGCCTGCAGGTGATCCGGACCATCCTGCAGAAAGGGGGAAAACCCAGGTGCCTGCGTTGGCCGATCTCAGCCTGGTACATGCCCAGGTAATCGTGCCTGAGCACAAACTCAAGGACCGGATGGTTGGTCTGGAAGGCCTGAAGGATCACTTTTCCCGGCTGATCCCTCCTTCCGGCCCTTCCGCTGACCTGCTCCATGAGCTGAAAGGCCCGCTCGGATGCCCTGAAATCCGGATAATTCCAGAGGCTGTCTGCATTCAGGATCCCCACCAGGCTGACATGCCCGAAATCCAGGCCTTTGACTACCATCTGGGTTCCCACCAGGATGTCCAGCCTCCGTTGCTCGAATGCCTGGATGAGCCGGTGGTGGGCATCCTTTCCCCGGACCGAGTCCAAATCCAGCCTTCCTACCCGGGCCTGGGGGATGAGGGTGAGGATATCCTCCTCCACCTTTTCGGTTCCGAACCCCCGCATCGCCAGGGCCGGGCTGCCGCAGGCGGGGCAGGTCCTGAGCGGGGGGTATTTCCTCCCGCAGTAATGGCATTGCATTTTCTCCCTGCCCTTGTGATAGGCGAGGGATACTTCGCAATGCTCGCATTTATAAGTCCATCCGCAACTCATGCAGACCTGAAACAGGGAAAACCCCCTTCGGTTCTGGAAAAGGATCACCTGGCTGGACTGCGCGAGGGCCTGGGATATGGCTTCCCGCAGCTCCCCTGAAATATATCCGAGGGAAGAAAGGGCGCTTTGCCCCCTGGGAATTGCCACCACCTCGATCCGGGGCAGATCGCCGCCCCCGAACCGGCCCGTGAGAGTGGAAAGTCCGTATTTTCCGGTCAGGGCATTATGGTAGGATTCCAGGGACGGTGTGGCCGAACCCAGGACCACCCGCGCCCCGAAAAGGCTGGCATAGAAAATCCCTGCATCCCGGGCATGATACCTGGGGGCGGGCTCCTGTTGCTTGAAAGAACTGTCGTGCTCCTCGTCCAGGACCACCAGGCCCAGTTCCCGGAAAGGGAGCAAAAGGGAAGATCGGGCGCCCAGGACAACCCGGATCGCACCGGTCCGGACCTTCTGCCAGAGCTCCACCCTCTCGTTATCGCTGAACCGGGAATGATAGACCCCGACGGCTTCCCCGAAATGGGCCTGAAGCCTGCGGATGATCTGGGTGGTCAGGGCAATTTCAGGAAGGAGGTACAGGACCTGTTTCCCCTGGTCCAGGATATCCCGGATCAGGCGGATGTAGATCAGGGTTTTTCCGCTGGAAGTGATCCCGTGGAGCAGGGTGACGGATTTTTCCCGAAGCAGATCCCGGATCTGCCGGTAACATTGATCCTGTTGCTCTGTAAGTTCCAGCGGGGTGGCGGCGGATGGAGCGGCAGCCGGCAAACGGTCGACCCTGCGTTTTTCCTGGATCAGGATCCCCTTGTCCAGCAGGCCCCTGAGCTGGGCATACCCCGATCCCGATTTCTCCAGGAGGTCCGCCTGGCGGACATTTCCCTGGGTATGGGAAAGATGGATATAGGCCATCAGAAGCTGCAGCTGTTTGGGTGCTTTTTCCAGATCGCCGAAAAGAGCGGCCAGATTTTCCTCCGGCTCCAGGGCCGGGGCCAGGGTGATGAAATGCTCCAGTTTGACCTGGTAGGCTTCGCGGATATCTTCAAAGAGCAGGCAGATTCCCTTTTCCATCAGGCTCCGGATCACCCCGAACACCGATGCCTGGTCCATCAGGGCCTGGACCTTTCCAATGGAAAGTTCCTTTTTGAGGCTGAGGGCTTCGGCAACCACGTATTCCTGGCTGTCCAGCTCGTCAAAATTTCCCTGGTAAGCCCCGTTAAACAAAAGCCGCGTTTCACTGGATAATTTGAAATGCGCAGGTAAGGCTGCGTTCATGACCTCCCCTTCCGTGCACATATAATATTGAGCGATCCATTCCCAAAACTTCAACTGGGTCTCATAGAGGATGGGCTCTTCATCCAGGACCTGGAGGACTGGCTTGGTCCGGTATCCCTCCGGTGCCTGGTCGGATAACGATTTGACAATTGCGGCGTATTTTTTATGGGCCCCGAACTGCACCGTGACCCGGACCCCCGGAAGGACCCGGGATTCCCATTCTGCAGGAACATGGTAGGTATAGTTCCGGGCGAGGGCCAGCGGCAATATGATCTCGGCAAATTTCATCCCGGTGGATTATGGATTGCAGCAGGGATCAGCCAGCATGGGATCCCGGGCAAATATAACAGTTCGGGGGGGCTTGGATCCCCGGGGAACTTCCCCCGGAGGTTTGCTAACTTTGGACCATGCCCGGAACCACCGTCGCATTTCATACCCTGGGATGCAAGCTGAACTTCGCAGAATCTTCCACCCTGCTCCGGGACCTCGAGCAGGAAGGATTCATCCGCAGGGATTTTGAAGAGCAGGCCGATATCTACGTGGTCAATACCTGTTCGGTCACTTCCCGCGCGGACCAGGAATGCAGGGCGCTGGTGCGCAGGATCAAAAGGCAGGCCCCCGCAAGCAAGGTGGTGATCACCGGCTGCTATGCCCAGCTGAAGCCCAAGGAAATCGCATCCCTGGATGGGGTCGACCTGGTCCTGGGGGCAGGGGAGAAATTTCATCTGGTTTCCCACTTGAAAAACCTCGCCGGGTGCTCCTCCCGGATCTGCAGCTGCGATATATCCGGAGTGAACGATTTCCAGCCGGCCTGGTCCCTCCAGGACCGGACGCGCAGTTTCCTGAAAGTCCAGGATGGATGCGATTACCATTGCAGCTTCTGCACCATCCCGTTCGCCCGAGGGAAAAGCAGGTCCTCCCGGCTGGACCGGGTCCTCGAACAGGTGGAGCAAATTGCCGCATCCGGCGTGAAGGAAATTGTATTAACCGGGGTAAACCTGGGAGATTTCGGAAAATCCGGTCCAGGTGCGGAGGAAGATTTCACCTGCCTGATCCGGGCCCTGGACCGGGTGGCATCGATTCAGCGCTTCCGGATTTCCTCGATCGAACCCAACCTTCTGGATGAGGAAATCATTCGCTTTGTCGCGGGTTCCAACAGGTTCATGCCCCATTTCCATATACCCCTTCAAAGCGGAAGCGACCGGATCCTGGGACTGATGAAAAGAAGGTATCGCAGGGAACTTTATTCCAGCCGGGTCCGTCTGATCAAAACCCTGATGCCCCATTGCTGCATCGGTGCAGACCTCATCACCGGCTTTCCTTCGGAGTCCGAAGCGGATTTCAAAGAATCCTTCCGGTTCGTGGAAAACCTGGACCTCTCCTATCTCCATGTTTTCACCTATTCCGAGCGTGCATCCACGGCCGCCCTGGAAATCGGGCCCATCGTCCCCCACCGGCAAAGGCAAGAGCGCACTTCGGCTTTCCGCCAGCTTTCGGAGAAGAAAAGGGAGGATTTCGAGCGCCGCCACCGGGGTCAAACCCGGCCTGTCCTCTTCGAATCCGGAAATGGGGAAAGCCTTCTGGAGGGGTATTCTGACAATTATATCCGGGTCTCCTCACCTTTCAGCAAGGAACGGGTGAACCAGGTGATTCCCTGGACCCTCTAGCATTTATTACCCTACAATCCCTGGACCGTATTATATTTAGCATGGATTTAAGGCCGGTGATTCATGGCCCTTGGCCCATCCTGTTGAAAGCCCCAAACCCAATTCCCATCTGCATGCCTGATCTAATCCGTTGCAAAACAAGCCAGTGGTTTAGGCTATTTTTTGTCCTTTGTCTTACCCTGCCAGCCTGGAGGTCCCTGAAGGCCCAGGCCGGCCAGGAAAAAGGATCTCCGGTCATCACTTACTATTCCCCGCAGGTCAACCGGGGGGCATTATCGGTCTGGACGGCAATCCAGGATACCAACGGGATGATGTATTTCGGAAGCACCGGCGTGGGGATTTCGACCTATAACGGGGTGAACTGGCAGGCCATCTCCAGTGACGAGACGGGCAATCTGGGAGTGGTTCGTTGTTACGCCCAGGGACCGGACGGCACCATTTATTTCGGGTCAGGCGGGGATTTCGGATACCTGGAAAGAGACAGCACCGGGAAAATCAAAGCCCGGTCCCTGCTCTCTTTTGTCCCTAAAGCCAATAGGGACTTTGAGGACATCTGGACCATTCAGGTCGAGGGAAACAGCATTTATTTCCAGGCCCGGGAAAGGTTGATCCTGCTCACGAAAACCGGACCGGCAAATAAGGCCAAATGGAATTTCCGGACCTGGGAACCTTCCACGCATTTCATGTACAGTTTTTACCTGGACCATGTCCTGTATCTCAATCAGCAGGGCCTGGGGCTTTTCAAAATGGTGGACGATTCCCTGAGTCTAATTCCCGGAAGCTCCTTCCTGGGAACGGACCGGATGCAGATCATGCTCCCTTATCCCGGCGGGGTGCCCGGGCATCCTTCCTACCTGATCGGCACCTTCACCCAGGGCATGTTTATTTTTGACGGAAAAAACTTCCGTCCCTTTCATACCCAGGCAGATGCCTACCTGAAGAAAACCACCCTGTACAAGGGCCTGCTGGTGAATGGCAATTATGATCTGGCCACTACCAGCGGCGGGATGTTCATCGTGGATCCCGGAGGGAAACTTGTCCGGTGGATCAGCACCAATTCCGGGCTGATCACCAATGGAATTTTCGGGTTGTTTAAGGACAGGGACGGGAATCTATGGCTTGGACAGGAAAAGGGGATCTCGAAACTGGATTTCGACAGCCGGTTCACCCAATTCAGTGACCGGGAAGGAATCAAATCTGTCGCTCTCTCCATGGGGAGGATGAAAGACGGATCCCTCTTCCTGGGGACGAATCAGGGTTTATATCGTTATGCTCCCCAGCTTTCCAGGTTCATTCTGGATAGCCAAACCCGGAATTTCCAGGTCTTCCAGGTGATACCGGACGGCAATACCCTCCTGTATTCCGGTTTGGGCCTGTTTATGATCCGGGACGGCAAAACGATTATCGTTCGCCCTTCCATCCATTCGGACCTGGACGTCTCCCGGATCCGCGTTTCCTCCCATGACCCCAATCTCCTGCTGGTGGGGACCTCATTCGGCCTGACCTTGTTCCACAGGGTTCCAGATACCCTTACGGGATGGAAATTCCTTGGATATGTGCCCCAGGTGGGGGGCCAGATCTTCGGGCTGGAGGAAGATTCCCTGGGGCATATCTGGGCGGGGTCGGCAAGCGGAACGATCTACCAGATCACCCTGGTCCGGAAAAACGGCATTCCCGACCCTCAAAAATCCATCGTGTTGCATTACACCTTCGGGGATACCGTCCGGGCCCTCCCGGGAGGGCGGAGGGGATCCAATATCGACCTCAACGGGAATTTCACCACTTTCGGTAAAAGGATTTATTTCCTGGGAGATTCCAGTGTGTCTCATTTTGATCCGCGAAGCGGACTGTTTTTTGAGGATCCCCGGTTTGGAAAATCACCTCATTTTGGCCGGATAGTGGAAGATTCCTCAGGGAAGATCTGGGGTACCCTCAATAATACCTATATCATCGGTACCCCGTCCGGGAATGGAACTTACCGGTTTGATTCGACCACCCTGCTTCCTCTTTCTTCCGAGGTGTTCATCAATATCTTCCCAGACAGGGACGGAATCATCTGGTTTCTCGGCATGAACGGGATTTTCCGTTTCGATCCGAACCAGAAAGTCGCACCCCAACCTCCGTTTCACCTTCTGATCACCGCAATCACTGCAGGCAAATCGGAAATCAATCCTTTTGCGGGGAATCCGGGCCTGGACCATAAGGTTCCCTCGATAGAGAATTCCTTCCGGTTCGAATTCGCTGCCCCTTATTTCAGCCAGGAAAACAAAACGGAATACCAGACCAGGCTGGTGGGATTTGACAAGTCCTGGAGTCCCTGGGGGGATAACACCTACAAAGAATTCACCAACCTGCCCGAAGGACGTTACACCTTTCAGGTGAGGGCCCGCAATATTTACCATCAGATCAGCCTCACCAAAACATTTTCCTTCACGATCCTTCCCCCCTGGTACCGGACCTGGTGGGCTTTCCTGGGGTACGCAATCCTGCTGGTCCTGGGAATAGCCCTGCTGGTTAAATGGCGCACCAGGCAGCTGGAGGCCAAGCACCGGGAACTGGAAAGGGTGATCCGGGAAAGGACGGCCGAACTCAGCGAAAGGGTGGAGGATCTGGCCCTGATCAACCAGGTCCAGGAAGCCCTGGCAGGAAGTCCGGGCATGAAAAGCATTTTCGGGCTCATCGGGGAGCGGCTCCGGGAGCAATTCCCTGGGGACCAGATCATCCTGGCATCCCTGGATTCTGAAAACCAACAGGTTTTTACCCAATACTGTTTTGACCAGGGTCAGCTCCAAAACACCGCTCCCCGAAAACCCAACCGGATCGAGACCGGGTTGATGGCGACGGGAAAACCTCTTTTTATCCGGAACCCATCCCAGGCGCAAGTTTGGTTTACCGGGGAGGTCCCGGTCCGATGCGCGATCTTCGTTCCCTTTTTCCAGGAGAAAAGGGTGGGCGGATACCTGGGCCTTCAAAGTACCGCTCGGGAGGACCATTTTGGGGATTCGGATCTGGGCCTTTTGGAGACGATCGCCAACAGCATGGGCGTCGCCCTGGAAAACACCCTTTTGTTTGAGGAGACCAGGCGGCTGCTGGCCGAGGCCAAGCAGCACGCCTCTGAATTGTCAACCGTGAACAGCATCAGTAAAGCGATGGCTGCCCTCCTGGATCCCAACGAACTCATTCACCTGGCTGGAGACCAGGTCAGGGATCTGTTCCGGGCCAATATCGTGTACTTCGCCCTGCTAAACAGCAAAACCCAAATCATAGATTTTATATACCAGC